>CAZRSM010000544.1:0-2424 GCA_964602755.1 uncultured Planctomycetales bacterium | reverse complement strand
CGGCTTTTCGACCGGGTCGGTGGTCGTGCCGGCCACGTCGGAGACGATCGAGACATCCTGGCGGGTCAGCGCATTGAGCAGCGAAGACTTGCCGACGTTGCGCCGGCCGAACAGCCCGATGTGCAGCCGCATTCCGCGAGGGGTGGTACGCATGCTCTACTCTTGATCCGCAGGTTCACGCTTCGTGTTGACCCGCCTGCGATCGGAGAATCTCGCACAGCTTCCGGAAAGAACGCGAGCGTTGGTGGCACAGATTCAGGTCCATTGCGGCGGTCAGCGCCGGCTGGTCGGCAGTCTCGCTGTAGGTACCTTTGAACCGGTCGGCCACCCACCGCTTCCGGCAGCCGGCGTTCTCGGGGTCGGGGGGAATCTCGGAGTCGCTCAGATCAAGATAGGTCTCCAACGACTCAGCGGCCGCCACGAACCACGTTTCGTATTCCGGGTTGGCCAGCACACAGTCAACAGCGCATTTCCCGGCGTTTTTTCGGGCGACGGCAATGATCTGCGGGACGAGCTTCTTGGGACAGTCGCTGTTGGCATCGAGCAGAACCAGGATCAGCGAGGGCAGCGGTGGCTCTTGGCGCTGCGCCAGCTTGCGTGCGGCGAGCTCTACGGCCCGCCCCAGTTCCGGCTCATCCAGCCGGACCCCACGTCGGCCCTCGACGTGGCGCAAGAGCTTGCTGCGCGGTACGCGCACCGGCTGGAGGGTATCCACGTACTCCCCGCCGATCAGTTCCCGCCAGATGCGATCGAGGAGAATCCGCACGGCCGCCACCTCTCCATGACCTTCCACGATTGGGACGACCCGCAAACCGCTCACGCCAGGTCCTTCTCATCGTCGAACAACAGCATTTGTTTCTGCCGCTCGATGTCCCGCGGGTCGGGTTCGAGCTGATCCATGCGCAACAGTTCGCCGGGCGTGTAGAGATGGTCCTGAATGCTGCACCTGGAAGCGTCGTCTACCGTGGCGATGCGCGTAACGCCCTCCTGCATTTGCACTACCAGGAGAGATTCGCTATCGAGGTCGACGTGGTCGAGCAGATCGGGGCTGTGCGTGGTGACGACGACCTGGGTGTGCCTGGCCGCCTCGCGCAGGGCATCGATCAGGGCGCCGGCGGCCGCCGGGTGCAGGGCCGTTTCCGGTTCCTCGATGCCCACCAGCGTCACCGGCGACTTGCGATCGGCCAGTTGGTTGACCGCTACAAGCGCGCCCAAGGCCCGCAACGTCCCGTCCGACATGCTCTGAGCGTAGAACCTCCACGGGTTGCGCGCCCCTTTGACGCGCTGCTTGAACTCCAGTGTCTCCTTGGGACCTAGCGACACGCGGTCCAGATCATCAATCGCCGGGACGATGGTACGCAAGTAGTGCTTGATGCGCTCGAAGGCTTCCCGCTTGTCGGTGCGCATACGGCCGATCACGCTTGCGATGTTGCCGCCATCGCGGCGCAGAAGCTCTCCCGCGTCCGGATCCTGAATGGCCTTCATGGCTTGGGGATTGAGATTGTAGAACCCCATCGCTTCGATCGCGTCGTACACCGGACGGAACTCCGGCAGACCGGCCGCCGCCACCAGGTAAAGCCGATCGCTGGCCACCGGCGGCATCTGCGTTGGCACGCCTGTGACCCACTTGCCGCCTTCCGTTACGTAATGAGCAACAACATCGCCGGAAGGGCCGCGAACCTGCAGTTTCTCGCGCTTGACGACAAAGCTGCCCTGGCTACGCGCCGCAATCTCGAACTCGTAGGTCGCCTTCTGGAACGCCGGTAAATACAACTGCAGACCGATGGTGAAATTGCGCGGGTGGCCCGTGCTGCGGCGCCGGACCGCGTCGAGACCACCACGGGCCTTGATCGCGTGGTCCAGCGTGCTGCCCAACGAATCGGCCACGAAGCTGATCGCGTCAAGGAAGTTGCTTTTGCCCGACCCATTGCGGCCGACCAGCACCGTGAGGCCGGCCAATTCGACCGCGCAGCTCGCGATGCTCTTGTAGTTCTTGATCCACACGCGCAGCAGCCGTGCGCCGGCAGACACACGGTCGGCAAACAGGTTGTTCGTTCCGGAGACCATCAGCCGGATTATACAGCCGCGTTGCCAACGGACTATCGGCCGGCCTGCCCCTTAATCGGGCTCAGGATCCCCCAGTCGCATCACCGCCTCGGGCGTCAGCAGGGCGTCGAACTGCTCGGCCGTGAGCAGGCCGCGGGCGATGACCACCTCGCGGACCGTGCGGCCGGTGCGGGCGGCCTCCTGGGCCACGTCCTGGGCGACCGGATAGCCCAGCCGGCGGACCAGCACCGTGGCGGCGGCGGTCGAGCTCGCGACCCGCGCCCGGCAGCGCTGCGCGTCGGCCTCCAGGCCCTCGACGCAGTGTCGCCGGAAGACCTCGCACGCGGCTCTCAGCAGATCGAGGCTCGTCAGCAGGCT
>CAZRSM010000543.1:0-14133 GCA_964602755.1 uncultured Planctomycetales bacterium | reverse complement strand
GGCGGCGGTCCCCATCGGCGGCAGGCGGTCCCACAGCTCGGCGCCGGATATCTTCTCCAGGCCGGCCAGGATCGGATGGCGCAGCCCGGCGGGTGTGGGCCGCAGCCGCGGCGTGTAGGGCTGCCTGGGGCGGCGCGGGTCGAATTCGACCGGGCTGATCTCTTCGAGCACCGAGGCGTTGTAGCCCGTGTCGTGGAACAGAGCTCCTCCGCCGACCAGCGCCAGGCCGACCGCGCGGCGCGTGACCGCGCGGGCCAGCGCCGCGATCGACTCGTGGCCCAGCCGCCGGGCCGGGACGCTGCCGAGCAGAACCACGTCGTAGTCGGCCCAGCTGAGCGGTTCGGCGTCGCGGCCGCGGCCGGCCGGGACGAGGCGCTGCGTGAGGTCGAAACGCGGATCGCCGGCCAGGGCCCGGTAGACGAAAGCGAATTCGTTGCGCGGCTGGGCGTCGAGCATCAATACGTGGATGCGGTCGTCCTGCACATCGACCACCGTCGAGACCTCGAAGCGCCCGGCGCCCAGCTCGGCCGGCAGCGTGGCCCGCACGGTCAGCCGACGCAGGCCGACGCTCGGCGGGCGCACGTCGAACTCCATGCGGAAGCTGTCTTTTTCGTGCGCGACCGGCAGGTCGAACGAGGCGGCCGGCTCCTGCCCCCACAGCACCGCCAGCTCGACCGTGCGGCCGGCGCAGCCGGTGACTTCGCCCGCCACGGGCACGCGCAGCCGATCGCGCGAGCCGATCCGCCGGGGCACCGCCAGCGGCTCGAAGCGCACCAGCGCCAGGCTGCCGGCCTCCGGCCCCACGCCCAGGGCCAGCACGGCGGTTTTCTGGGCGGCCAGCTCGGCGGCCACGCGACCGGCGGTCTCCAGCGGCGCCAGGTTCTCGCCGCCGTCGCTGACCACCAGAGCCGCGATCGGCGGGCGACCGTCGGCGGAGCGCAGCCGACCGGCGTGGCGCAGGGCCGCCAGCAGACCGGTCACCGGCTGGCGCGGCACGATGGACCAGTCGGTCGACGTGGCGCTGCCGCCGCCCACGCCCATGACGCGCAGCTCGTAGTATTCTTCGAGCCGTGCCAGCGCGCGGCGGGCGGCCGCCAGCGCCTGCTCGGCCTGTTGAGCACGCGACAGACCATCGGGCTGCTCGCGGTCGACGATGCCCATGGACTTGGAATCGTCGAGGATCACCGCCAGCAGGGGCTTGCTCCAGCGCGTCACCATCCAGCTCCACTGCGGGCGGGCCACCAGCGCCAGCACCAGCACCCAGAACGCGCCGCGGGCCGCGATGCAGCCCAGCGTTCGCCAGCGTCCCAGCCGCGCGCGCAGCGGCAGGTAGCAGCGCCGGGCGAGCCGCGCCGCGGCGGCCAGCGCCAGCAGCGACAGCAGCACCATGGCCGCCGGCGAGCCGATGGCTGCCAGCGCCGCCGCCAACGCGGCGCCGCCGATGCTCATCGCGAGTTGCCTGAAACTGCGGCGGCGCTCGGCGGCAGGTGTGCTCTCGGGCGTGTCGTCGGTCGGGCGCTGGACTGGGCGGCCCCACAGGCAGAGTACACCAGTGGCCAGCGCCAGCAGGTAGGGATGGGCGAGGAAGAATCCGCTTGCCAACACGACTGCGCCGCATGACTGGGGCCGAGCGCGTCGCGGACCGCCGCCGGTGCGGAGCGCGTCAGCCTTACCCGTGATCCGGCGCTATGGTACCGCGACCGGCCACGCGGGTGCCCCCGCGGCCAGCAGGTTGTGCGGCCGGCGGCCGCGGCGGCGGTGCAGGAGCTACTTGATGGCCAGCAGCTCCACGTCGAACACCAGCGTCGAATTGGGCGGGATGCCCGGTCGACCACGCTGTCCGTAGGCCAGGTCGGGCGGGATGAACAGGCGGCGCTTTTCGCCCACCTTCATCATGCTGACGCCTTCGGTCCAGCCCTTGATGACGCGGTTGAGCGGGAAGGTGGCGGGCTTGCCGCGGCGCACCGAGCTGTCGAACTCCTTGCCGTTCAGCAGCCAGCCGGTGTAGTGCACCTGCACCGTATCGGTCGGCTTGGGCGAAGGGCCGTCGCCGGGCTTGAGGATCAGGTATTTCAGGCCCGAGGCGGTCTTTTCGAGCTTGTGACCATCCTTGTCGTGACCACTGTCGAGCGTTTGCTTGAACTCGGCGGCACGCTGGGCCTGCTCGGCGGCCTGGCGCTGGCGCTCGGCCTGCCGCGCCTCCTGGCGCTTGAAGGCCTCGGCGCCCGCCTTGTTGGCGGCCCGGACCTTGGCGCGACTCAGACCGTCGAGGATGGTGGCCGACTCGATGATCACCGGGGGATCGGGCGTCACGGGGCGCGGCGAGGGGTACTTGGGATGCTTGACCACCTTGGCATTCCGGATCTTGTCGACCACGTCCATGCCGGAGACGACCTTGCCGAACACGCAGTAGGCGGCGCCGTCGCGCTGCGGCTTGTCGAGGAAGGGGTTGTCCACCACGTTGATGAAGAACTGCGCGGTGGCCGAGTCGGGATCGCCGCCCAGCCGGGCCATGGCGACGGTGCCGCGGGTGTTCTTGAGGCCGTTTTCCCACTCGTTGATGACGGACTCGTGCAGGCCTTTTTCCTTCTTGTCCATCTCGGGCGTGAAGCCGCCGCCCTGGATCATGAAGTCCTTGATCACCCGGTGGAAGATCGTGCCGTTATAAAAGCCTTCCTCGACGTAGCGCAGGAAGTTGTCGACCGTCACGGGGGCCTTGGCGGCGTCGAGCTCGAGCACGATCTCGCCCAGCGTGGTGGTCAGCTTGACCCGCGGGTGCAGCGGATCGGCCTTGCCGGGCTGCGTGGTCTTCTCTTGCCCCTGTCCGTGCACTATTGCCACCAGTGCCGCCATCACGACCGCTGCTGCTGTCCGGCCCATAGCTGTTCCTTTCCTGGTTCGCTCGTCCGCTCGGGCCACCGGCCGGCCGCACACCTCTGCACGGCGCACGGGGGCCCGACGCCGTGCTGAGCATAACTGGCCGGGCGCCGGCCGGCAACGCGGTCGCGGCGCGACCGACGCCGCCCGGGACTTCTCTGCCCGCCCGGCGTTTGGGCGTGCCGCCGGCGGCTTCAGCGAACGGGTGACGCGCGGCGCCGGCGGTGCGCCCGCCGGGCGCTCAGGGCCGCGCAGGTCAGCAGCATCAGCGCCGCCTGCGGCTCGGGGACGAAGGCCTCGATCGTGAAGTTGTCGATGTAGGCCCGGGCGTCGTCGCCGCCGAGGTCGAATTCCCAGCCGGGCAGTTGCGGGTTCGGACCCAGCGCCACCGAGCCGACGTAGGCCCCGTCGTACCAGGCCGAGGCCAGTCCGGCGAGCGTGTCCCAGGTCAGCGTCAGGTTGGCCCAGCGGTCGTAGACGGTGGGGGCCGAGGGATAGACCACGTTGGGATCCCAGGGCAGGCCGCGCCCGAACGGGTAGGTCTCCTGCACCAGCGGCAGGTTGGGGTCGTCCGGATAGTAGCTGGCCTGCTCGCCTATCCCCGGCTCGGGTTCGCTGCAGCCGAACCAGGCGAGCTGCGAGGGCGGGGTCTCGCCCGACGGGCGCAGGATGTCGAAGCTGACCGTGACCACCGCGTAACCCTGCCCGAACAGCTCCGGCATCGTGCGGCCCGCGAAGGCCGCACCGCCTGCGAAACCGCGCATGGCGATCGCCTTGCCGCCGTTGGCCGCGCCGAGATCCTGGATCACCGGGTCGATGCCCTGGTAGGGATCCATGGCGAACCAGCCGGCGTACCAGCCGTCCTGCCCGTCGAGCAGCCCCTCGGCGAAGGTCTCGAAGCCGCCCGAATCGTAGATCGTCTCCGCTGTCGCGTGGCCGGCCAGCGCAGCCAGCAAGGTCGCCGTGATGATGTGCCTCACCTCGCTCCTCCTCGCAGAATCGGGTTCCAGCTCAGTCCGGGGCGCATCCGTTGCCCGGTGCCCCCGCAGGTGGGAGAGGGGCTCCGATTTGCGCCGCTGTCGGCGAGTGTGGTGCAGACGCGGGACGATGTCAACACGATTGCGACCGCAGCCTGCACGGCAGTCGCGGAGTACCGCAGGATGTGACGGCGAAGGGGGGTTGGGCGCGCGCCGCAAACCACCGGGCTCCCCACTACACTTGAAGCATTGCGCAGGTGGGGTGAGTTGTCAAACGCCAGGGGAAAAGATACGACGAAATACCGTCATTCCCCAATGCGTGAACGCGCCTGGCAGCCGCAATGACGCCGGGTCGTCGTCGGCGTGACCCCTCACGACGCCTGGTGTGCCAGATTGTCTTCGTCGTTCTCGGAGAATAGCTTAATCTGACGCCAGTGGCCGCTGCGCCAGCGCCAGCGCAGCGCGACGCCGAGCACGATGATGTACAGCGCGCAGGTCGCCCAGGGGCCGAGCACGCCCCACTCGGGCCGCAGGCGTGTAACCAGCGCACCGCCGCCGACGAAAATGCCCCAGCACGTCAGCAGCACGGCCACCGCCGGCCAGCGCGTGTCGCCGGCGCCGCGCAGGGCGTTGACGTGGGTGATCGCCATGGCGTCGAAGACCTGGAAGACCCCGGCGCCAATGAGCACCAGTCGGCCGGCGGCAACGACGGCCGGGTCGTGGTTGAACAACCGGGTGAGCCAGGCGCCGCACAGCAGGAAGACCAGCCCGATCGCACCCATGTAGGCGCCGTTGAGCCGCATCGCCACGCGGGTCTGGGCGACGGCCCGCTCGGGGCAGCGCCGGCCGATCGAGAAACCCACCTGCGAGCAGAGCGCGATGCCGATGCCCACCGCCGGCATGAACGACAGGTGCATCAGTTGCAGACCGATGTTGCTGCCGGCCACGGCGTTGACGCCCAGCGGGGGGATGATCACGGCCAGGAAGACCAGCCACGAGCCGATGTCGATCAGCCAGTGCAGCGAAGTCGGCCCGCCGACGCGCAGCATGCCGGCCAGGCGCGGGTTGGACCAGCCGGCGATACGCCGGGTGCGGTAGCGGCGGTCGAACTCGGGCAGCATCATGGCCCCGGCCAGAAACAGCACCCGGGCCCCCCAGCCGGCGACGGTGGCGATCGCGGCCCCCCGCATGCCCAGGGCCGGCGCGCCCAGCTTGCCGAAGATCAGCACGTAGTTGCCGACGGCGTTGACCAGCAGCGACACGATCACCGCCAGCAGTGCCGGTCGCGGTCGCTGGATGCCCATGAAGAACGAGTTGAGACCGATGCTCAGCACCGCCGGCGGTACCGACCACAGCGCGATGCGCGTGTACTGGATTTCGAGCCGGGCCATCTCGGCGTCGTGTTGGGCCAGCCGGGCCACGTGGCCGTACCAGGTTTCGGTGGTGGCCGCCAGGGGCGCGATGGCCACGGCGCACAGCAGGGCCACGTAGAGCGACTGCCAGGTGTAGGCACCGGCCAGGTCGCCCTGACCGCGACCGTCGGCCTGGGCCACGAAGGTCTGGACGGCGTTGGCCACGCCCATGCCGAGGCACGAGACGGTGAAAATCAGCATGGCCGCGGGGGAGATGGCCGCTTGGGCGGTGGTCCCCAGGTAGCTGACCATCCAGAAGTCGATAAAGCCCATCGCCGTGCGCGAGATCATCATGGCGATGATCGGCGCGGCCAGCTTGAGCAGCTCGGCGGTTAGCTGGCGCTCGCCGGGCAGTTCGACATGTGCCGGCGACCGGGTCATGGTCTGGGCGCTATACCGAATCAGCGCATTTTGCAACCCTGCACGTCTGGCAGCCGGCGCGTCGGCCAGACGGAGCGGGTGACCTTCTGAGCGAAGAAAACCGGGCCTGAATACGAAGAAACTTGGGCCTCAATACGGAGATGATGCCCGCAAGCTCGTGCTGCGGTGTGACTCCAGACAATACAGCGCTTGTATAATTGTAAAACTCCGCAGCGGCGGTAGCGTATGGATGCCATGAATGTTGACACGTGCAGACTGCCGCGCGCCACGGCCTGGACGCTGGCGAGCCTGGCCCTGGTGCTGGCCGTGCCGGCCTCAGTGCGGGCCCAGCCGGTCCAGGTGGACGTCGTGGCGGCGGGTTTCAGCTCGGCCGGGGGGGGAGGCGGCCGCGTTTTCCGCTTCGGACAGTGGACTCCGATCGTGGTGCAGGTGACCACCCCCGGCACCGAGCCGCTGGCGATCCGGCTGCGCTGCGAGGCCGTCGACCGCGACGGCGACCGCATCGCCTTCCAGTCGCCGGCTGTCGTGGCCAACCCGGGCGTGGTTCGGCGGGCGTGGTTCTATGCGGCGTTCTCGCCGGCGGACATGAGCCGGCTGCCAGTGCTCGACGTACTCGACGAGCGCGGCGCTCTGATCACCACCGCCACCCTGCCGCCGATCGAACCGATCAGCAACGACGCCTATCTCATTCTGGATATCAGCGCCCGGCGGCTGGCGGCGCTGGACCTGCTGCGCGACGACCCCATGGTCATCAACGAGCCGGGACACGCGGGGCGGCGCTTCCTGCGGCCGGTGGTGGTGGCGCGCCTGCCGGCGACCGACCTGCCCGACAAATGGTTCGGCCTCGAGGCGGTCGACGCCGTCGTGTGGGACCAGCCCGACCCCGGCGCTCTCGAACCGGCCCAGTTGGCGGCGCTGATCGACTGGGTACGCAACGGCGGCCACCTGATCGTCGGTCTGGGTGATACCGGCCGGCTGGTGGGCAAGACCGCGCTGGGCGAGATCCTGCCGGTGGAGTGCGGTGGGCCCGCGGTAGCGGTCAGTCGGCTGCCGGCGTTGTATGCCCGGTTCGGTGTGGGGCGCGAGTACAGTTTCGCAAGTCCGCTGCCACTGGCGCCGGGGCGGACGCGGCCCGATGCCGTGGTGCTGTTGCGCGACCGGCTGCCCGACAACCGGCCGGTGGATCTGCTCGTCCAGCGCCAGGTGGGGTCGGGCCTGGTCACCAGCGTGGCCGTCCCGCTGGGCGGCCTCAAGCGGCTGAGCTGGCTGCGCGGCAGGGATCCCTTCGCGCGGCAGCTTTTCGAGCTGACCCCCATCGACGAGGAATTCACCGAGCGCGAGGCCGAGGCCTCGTGGACGCTGGGCACGCGGCGGCTGGCCGGCGCGGCCCTGGCGGCGATCGACTTCCGCCGCGCGGCCGGCCTGCGCTCGCTGGCGGCGTTCGGTTTCGTGGCGGCCTACATCCTGCTGGCAACGCTGGGCACCTGGACCTGGCTGCGCAGCCATCGGCTGACACACCTCAACTGGGTGGTCTTCGCCAGTTTCGCGCTGGTCGCCGCGGCGCTGAGCCTGGGCGTCGTGCGGCTTTCGCGCGGCTTCGGCAGCGAGGTGCACGTGGCGGCGGTGGTGGACCTGCCGGGATCGGTCGACGAAGCGCGCATGACGGCCTGGGTGGGCTACCGCAGCAGCCAGCGCGAGCTGGTCGATCTGGCCTGGCCGGGGACGGGGTCGTTCATCCGGCCGCTGTCCGGCGGCTTCGACATCCGCACCGGGCGCTACTCTACGCCGAGCCGCTACGCGGCCTGGCCGGCGGACGGCACGCTGCAGAGGGTACTGGTGCGGGCCACGCTCAAGCAGTTCGAGGGTTGCTGGCGGGGGCCCTGGCGGGACGACGCGGGCAATCCGCTGCGCGTCACCGCGCGGCTGGTGGTCGATCGTGCCACCGGCATGTTGCGGCCCGAGAGCTGGATCCGCAACGAACTGGGTGCCCCGATCGAGCACGGCGTGGTATTGCTGATCGACCCGCGGCTGCGCGAACTCGACGGCGTGCCGCAGCGGGCCGCCGGCCTGACCTGGCGCAACGATCGGCCGCAGCAGGAGAACAAGTACCTCGGTCGCGAAGTAGTGCCGGCGGCGGTGAACGTGCTGGCCGTGCCGGTGCCGCGGATCGAGCCGAACCAGCGCGTCGATCGACTCTACCAGGACGAGTACGCCAGGTATCTGCGTAACCACCAGCGTTGGGCCAAGGCGGCCAGGCCCGATCCGGAGAAAGAGCCGATGCTGCCGACGCTGTGCAGCTATCAACTGGGGCCTTGGAGCGGTACGTTGTGGGCGCCCGGCGCTACGACCGGTTCGGAGGCGGCGCTGTTGCTGGCTTCGACGCGCAACCTGCTGCTCAACGGCCGCAGTCCCACGGCTTTCGACCAGCCCGCTGCGGCGATCACCACCGAGGGACTGCTGAACGTGGACATCACGCACTGGCTGACGCGGGGCCAGGCGGTGCTGCTCCTGGTGGTCCGGCGGCCGCCGCCGGTGGAGTTGACAGTCAACGGTCAGGCGGGTGCGGTCGCGGCGACAGACGGCGTGACGCTTTATCGTGTGCGGGTGCCCGTGGAGTACGTGGGTCGTTCGCCAACGAGGAAGAGCGAGTGATCGTTCAGACCATCAATCTGACCAAGCGCTACGGCAAGCTGGTGGCCCTCAACAACCTGCACCTCAACATCGAGGAGGGCGAGTGCTTCGGCTACATCGGACCGAACGGGGCCGGCAAGACCACCACCATTCGCATTCTGGCGACGCTGTTGCAGCCCACCTGGGGCGAGGCCCGGGTGTGCGGGTACGTGGTGGGCTATCAGAGCCGCAAGATCCGGCCGCTGATCGGCTATGTGCCGGACTTCTTCGGGGCCTACGAGGACATGGTGGTCCAGGAGTATCTCGAGTTCTTCGCGGCGGCCTACAACATCACCGGCAGCAAACGCACCCGCATCGTGGGCGACGTGCTCGAGCTGACCGACCTGGCCTACAAACGCGACGCGCTGGTCGATTCGCTTTCGCGCGGCATGAAGCAGCGGCTGAGCATCGCCCGCGTTCTGCTGCACGATCCCAGGATCCTGTTCCTCGACGAACCGGCCAGCGGACTGGACCCGCGGGCCCGCATCGAGATCCGCGAGCTGCTCAAAGAGCTGCACCGCATGGGCAAGACCATCCTCATCAGCTCGCACATCCTGCCCGAGCTGGCCGACTTGTGTACCAGCATCGGCATCCTCGAGCGCGGCGAGCTGGTCTACCGCGGCTCGGTGGCCGAGGCCCTGCGGCGCGCCAGTGCCGGGACCGTGGTGCACGTGATCACGCCCGACGACCGGCAGCGGGCGCTGCAGGTGCTGGGACGCATCCGCGGCGTACGCCAGGCGCGGCTCGACGACGGCAAGCTGGTGCTCGATCTCGAGCAGGAGACCGACGACTTCACGTTTCTGGCCAAGGCCCTGATCGAGAACAACATCCGCATCAGCGAAATCAAGCGCGAAGACGTCGATCTGGAAACGGCCTTCATGAAGCTCACCAAGGGGATCGTGCAGTAGGAGAGCGGGGATGAGTGCCGAGCGGGCAATGATGTTGCAACCGACACGGGGTCCATGCGCCGGGCCGGGTCTGGTTCGTCGGTCGAATGACGCCTGAGAGACAAAGAACGCCATGAGCATCCTCGCCGACATAGCCAGGTGGTTCTTCAAGCTCCTGCCGGCCAATCCGATCCTGCTGCGCGTCGTTTCGGCCGGCAGCAAACGCGTCCGCCACCTGTGGGCCCGGCTGATCTACCTGGTGGTGCTGTTTACGGTCATCCTGGTCGTCGGCGGGGGCGGGCTGGGGGCCGAGTCGGCCTCGCTGGCCGAGCTGGCCAAGCAGGCCAGCAACACCTTCATGTGGGTCAGCATAGCGCAGCTCGTGCTCATGAGCCTGATCGCCCCGGTCTTCACGGCCGCCGCCATCACGCAGGAGAAAGACGCCAACACCTTCCACATCCTGCTGACCACGCCGCTGTCCAACGCTCAGATCGTCCTGGGGACGCTGTGCTCGCGGCTGTTTTTCGTCTGGGCCATGCTGCTGGCCGGCCTGCCGATCTTCTGTGTGACCATGCTCTACGGGGGCGTGACGGCGGCCGAAGTCTTCACCAGCACCGCGCTGGCCGCGGTCACCGGGCTGGTGGCCGGGGCGGCGGCCATCAGCATCAGCGTGATGCGCGTCGGCACGCGGCGGACGATCTTCTCGTTCTTCGTCGGCGTGGCGGCCTACCTGCTGGGCGTGGGAGCATACGGCCTCTCGTCGTACGGGGCCTTGCCCGAGGCACCGCTGAGCCCCGGCCAGAACTGGCAGATGAGCTGGCTGGCTCCGGCGCACCCGCTGTTGGCGCTCTTCGTCGTGACCGGCCAGACCCCCGCGCCGCCCATGTCGCACGTCTACCACTACGGCTGGCCGTGGCGCTGGTTGCTCGCCTATCCGCAATACGGCTACATGGTCCTCGCTACGCTGGCCTCGATGGTCATGGTGGTGGTGAGCCTGTTCTTCGTTCGCCGCGGCGCCAGGCAGGGCGAGCCGGGCTGGCTGGCCCGGCTGCGCGAGTTCCTGTTTCCCTCGGCCGCCGCGGGGGAGCGCCGGCGTACGCCGCGGCGCGTCTGGAAGAACCCCATCGCCTGGCGCGAGGCGGCTACCCGCGCCTCCACCGCCGGCCGCTCGGCGCTGCGCTGGACGTTTCTGGTCGGCGGGGCGCTGCTGGCGCTGGTGCTGGTGACGGCGCACGAGAAGAGCTGGTGGGGGCTGGATCCGGGCAAGCCCGGCCACACGCGCGACTGGCTGGCGGCCGTGACGATCGTCGAGTGGGCGGTGATCCTGCTGGTCGTCACCAGTACCGCGGCCACGACGCTGACGCGCGAAAAGGAGACCGGCACGCTCGAGCTGCTGCTGACCACGCCGCTGACCAGCAAGTACATCATCGCCGGCATGTTGCGCGGTCTGGTCAGTTTCGTGACGCCCATGATCGCCGTGCCGACCTTCACGGTACTGCTGTTCGCGGCGGCGGGCCTGGGGCATCAGCCCGACCAGCGGGTGCTGACGGTCGAATCCGTACTGCTGATGCCGCTGGCGATGTTTTCGACCGCCGCGGCGGCGGCGATGGTCGGCCTGCGCTTCTCGCTCTCGCAACGGCGCACGGCCCAGGCGGTGATGTCGAGCACGGCGGTCGTGCTGTTCGCGGCGGGGCTGCTGAGCGGCTGGGCGCTGGTCTTGGCGCAGGCCGGGCCGACGCTGGCGTCGATCGCCGCGGCCTTCGCGCCGTTTCACGCGGTGCGGGCGTTGATCGACCTGCCATCGTTGGGCGGCGGCGCGCAGCAGCTTTCGGCCTCGGCGCTGGTCGAGCTGCGCACGCTGCGCGACTCGACGATCCTCATCGCCGCCGCGGCTTACGTGGCCCTGACGTTCACGCTGTATCGCAATCTGGTGCGCGACTTCGACATGACCATCCGGCGGCAGACCGCCTGAAGACGGGCTACTTGAGCAGGTTCATCAACTGGAATTGCAGCAGATCGAACAGGAAGTGCGCGATCATGGCCGCCGGCAGGCTGCGCGTGACCACGAACAACCCCCCGAGCGCCAGCGAAACGAACACGATCTGCATGGCGCCCAGCCAGCCCTGGGCCGGCACGTGCAGCAGTGCGAAAACCAGCGAAGAGCAGACGATCGCCGGCCACCAGCGGCCGGTCAGACGTGCCAGGTAGGGGATCAGCAGTCCGCGAAAGATGATCTCCTCGTGCACGGCCACGGCCACCAGCAGCAGCACCTGCTGACCCAGCGACAGCGTGGGCAGCTCTTCCAGAAAGTCGAGTCGCTGCTCGAGGCTGTCGGCCACCCCGGGCGTCAGGACCGCCATCGCCAGCAGCACCACGGTACCCACCAGCAGCCCGCCATAGGCCAGCAGCGTGCCGCCCAGGCCGTAGAGGAGCTGTCTGGCCGCGCCGTCGCTGCGCAGCCCGAAACGACGCCACGGCAGCCCGTGCCGCAGCGCCAGGTAGACCAGCAGCGCCACGCCCAGGCCGGCCTCGCACCATTTCTGCACGATCAGAACACCGCCCAGCTCGATCTCGATGTCCGCGGCCTCCATCGCGATCAGGAATTGCGGCAGATACGGAAAGACCACCGCCGCCACGAGGACCAACAGAAAGTCGAGCAGGGCGGCGCGGCGGTCCAGCTCGCGCAGTTTCAGGTCGTCGGCCAGCCCGGCCAGGGGCGTGTACCCGGGCGCCGGCCCTCCGGGTTTCAGGTCCGCGTGCAGCGGTCGGGCGACCGGCACCGCGGGCCGGGCGTTCGGCCGGTCCCCGTCGGGCGGCGGGATGTGGTTGTCGGTCTGGTTGGTCATTTACGCTCCCGCCCGTCGGCGGGCCGTTCGCAAGCAGTGCCAGCGCTGCGATTTGGCGCCGCCGGGCTGTGCCGCATAATAACCCCACTTCGCGCCGTTTTCCGCCGATCAGTTTGCGAGGTCGCAGGTGAAGGCTGGCGGCAGGCCGGTCGAACTGCTTGCCGGCCGGCGCGGAGGCGCCCACACGAGGATGCTGATGAGCCGAACAGTCGGGAAAACCGGCCCCGCCGGCGGTCTTCAGGTCGCGGCCACGTTGCGCCCGTGGCGCTGGACCGCCGACGGCGAGCTGATCTCGGCGCCGCTGCGTTGCCGGCGCGAACAATGGTACCTGCTGCGGGCCTACGCCAAGCCGGGGGCGGCGACCCATTGTGCCGACCTGGTGCTCGAACTGCTCGACGAAGACCAGGGTCCCCTGCGCCGGCGGGTGTTTCTGCACGCCGCGCCGGCCAGCGCCGGCATGTTGCTCGGCTGGGTGCAGACGCCGGAGCAGTGCGGGCGCCTGCGTGTGCAGCTCGATCCAGGCAGCCGGGCACGCGCGCTGGAGCGGCTGGTGCTGCACCCGGTGGCCGAGCGCGATCCCAAGTGTCATCCGCTGGCCAACGTGCCGCGCTGGAGCACCTGTCGGCCTCCGTTCGAGATCGAGCGCGTGGTCCTGCCGCGCTCGCTCGCAGCGCTGGCCGAGCGGATCAACCACGCGCGGGTAGAGATCGTCGAGAGGCCGCGTTCGCTTCGCAAGCTGATCGCCAAAGCGGCCGGCTCGGCGTGCATCCTCGATCCGAGCTGGGTCGGCGAGTTGGAGTTGACGCTGGCGGACGTCGAGCGCGTGGCGGCCGGCGCGTGGCTGATCGTCGATCTGCCGACGCTGGCCGAGCTGTTGCGCCGCGCGGGCCGCTGCGCGGCGAGGTGCCGCACGCTGCGGGCCGAGCACGAGATCATGTCGGCGCGCGTGGAATACGCCGACGTGGCGACCCGCGGCTTCGCGTTGCAGGATGTCTTGCCGCTGAGCACCGTCGACGAATCCGACGGTTTCGCCACGCGCGTATTGTGGGCCACGCAGGCCTGGAAGCGCTATGCCAACCAGAGCGGTACGGTGGCCTGGCTCACCAGCGAGACGCCCTGGCCCGGCAAGTGCCACGACGTGCTTTCGGCGGCCCGGGTAGTGGGGCGCGGCGAGCTGATCGCCACCGATCTTCCCTGGCTGGCGGCCGGCCGGCTGGGGATGCCGTTGGCGCCCCGGCTGGTCGATCATCTGCTGCGCATGCACCTGGGGGCGCCGCTGGGCGACTGGGTGCAATACTGGAACCGCTGGGACGACACCGGCGTGCTGCTGCGCGACATCAGCGAAATGCCGCGCCGCTATCCGCCGCTCGAGGCCCTGAGGTGGCGCGACGCGGCGGGAGGCGCGGCCCGGCTGGGGCTGGCCCTGGTCAGCGGCAGCGGCCGGCGGCTGTTGATGATCCGCACCGGGCGCATCGACCTGACCGATCGGCACGACGGCCTGCCGCCCGAGCCGCTGGTGATCTTCATGAAGTTCCTGGCACGCGAGCTGCGACAGCGCAGCAACTGGGCGCGCCGGTTCCTGGCCGACGCGACGGTGGTCTGGCAGTTCGACGCCGCCGACGGGCTCAAATACGCCACGCAGTTTCGCTCGGCGGCGACGCTCGGCATCCACCCGGTGACGCACACGCTGAGCCTGCGGGCCGTGCCGCCCGACGACCGCTGCGTATTCCGGCCGCAAGCCGGCAACGGCGTCGACCGGGCGGGCGTGCCGTGTGACGCCGGTGTCTTCGGCGACGAGTCGCTGGACTACCAGTCGCGGCTGACGGCCATGCTGCGCCGCTGGATCGAACGCATGCACGCCGCCGGCTGAAAGAAAACGCAGCGTGCGGAGCGAAAAGCCCCCGAAAAGGGACGAAGGGACGCAGGGACGGAGGGACTAAGGGAGAGGGATTGAGGGAACAGGGATTGAGGGATTGAGGGGGCGCATCCGGCCGGCGGCGCAGCTGGCGGCGAACCGCGCGCGTGCCGCGGAACTCCCCTCCCTTCCAGGGAGGGGCGCGGGGGAAGGTCGGGATTGCGAATG
>CAZRSM010000542.1:0-10557 GCA_964602755.1 uncultured Planctomycetales bacterium | reverse complement strand
GATCGATCCCGCCGGGCCGTTCACTGATGACGCGCAGGTACAGTTCTGGGTGGATGTGGCTACTGACCTCCTGGGGCCAGATCAGCGGCTGGAAGAGGCGCTGAGTCGACCGCATCCGATGGCGCTGATCAGCGACGCCGGCGGTACCTACCCAGAGGCTTTGATCGGCGGTGGCAACGAGTACCCACACGAGCTGCGAGTCGTCATCCGCGTGGGAGTCAGGGGGCCGAACTACCAGGTGGCGCTGCGCGGTGATGGCAATACGTACTGGGGGGCCTGGCCGGTCGTGCAGTGGACGGTAGACCGGCTGGTGGCACAGGCATTCGCGCCGGCTGGCTGGGACGGCGCTACAGGGATCGACCGGCGGCCGATCCCGACCAATACACCGGGCCTGATCGCGTTTGCGATCGGGCTGGGCTTCACGCGGATCAACCAGGTGAGTTAAGCGATGGCAGCTACGCGAGTCTTCGATTTGTTCAACGCGTACCTCGGAAGCACGCAAGTAGTCGGAGCCGACAGCCTGCGGCTCACCGAAGGCTACCGCGTGCAGACGGCGAACAACGACGGCGGGCACGGCCTGGCGGCGCGGGACAAGACGTACTATTTCGCCCAGGCGGTACTCGGGTGCCAAGAGGTCGAGGCATTGCCGACCGTATGCGCGGCGTTCGAGTCGGCCGACACGCTGACGCTGGCGGCGGAGGGCAAGCTCGCGGGAATCCCCGTCAGCACCAAGACGCTCAAGGTGCTGATGCAGCGTGCCAAGCTCGTTGCGGCCAGCTTGTCGATCCGTCAGGGCGGGTACGCCGTGAGCAGCTTTGAGCTGCGGGCGAGCGCCGACCCGGGCAGCAACGGGCCGGAAGACGAAGTCACCGTGAGCGAGGTAGACAGTCCCGCGATTACGCACAGTAGCGCGCTGCGCGCGGTGCGCGTCACCGGCGCCAGCTTCACGCCGAACGGCGGCTCGGCCATCACGCTGCAAAGCCCGCGTGGCTTGGACCTGGCGATCCGCTGGGCGGCCGACCAGGCCGCCGGCGGCAGCGACTTCGGCGAGGTGGTGGAGACGGGCGGCTTCGAGATCACGGGAACGTTGGCGCTGCAGGACGTGGGGCTGGATGCCAACGGGCGTACACCGGCCCAGGCTCTGCTGCTCGCCGATCACGGCGTGCTCGTGGTGACCTACAGGCCGCAGGCGAGCAGCAGCGACAAGACGATCACGCTGAAGAACGTGTATTTCGAGGGCAGCGACGACTCGCGCACGGCCCGGCGCTTTGGCGAGCAGACGCTGCGATTCGGCGTGTTCGCGCAGCTGGGCGCCGACTGGTACGACTTCTCCGGGGCCAACAAGATCCTGACGGTGGCGTGATGGCTGAGAGCCGGGAAGTTTATTCGGTTGAGCTGGACGTCTCGGACTTCGTGCGCAAGGCCGAGGTGATCGAGAAGAAGCTGGCCGAGATCGAGCAGGCCCGCAAAGAGGGGCGGGATACCAGTGAGCTGGAGCAGACGCTGGCCAAGGAACTGGATGGCCTGGGCAAGCTCGTCGACAAAGACGACGAGGCGAGCCACGCCACGAAGGAGCTCTTGTCGCAAAAGGAAAAGCTCGGGGCGGTGGTGCGCTCCCTCGGCGGGCAGTTCAGCGGGATGATCGGCGACCTGGGAGGGGTGGTCGAACTGCTCATCAGCGGCTCGAAGGCGGCGATGATGTTCGCCGGGGCGCTGGCGGGGATCACGGCGCTGACAGCCCTGGTGGGCAAACTCAAGCAGGAGTGGCAGGAGGTCGTCGACAAGCAGCGCGAGGCGATCGAGGCATGGCGGCAGATGCGCCAGGCGGCGTTGGAGCCCCAGCAACAAATGGCCGACACGCTGGCGCGCTTCGGGGCGTTGACGGCCGAGACGGAGCGGGCGGCGGTGACGCTGGCTGGGCGAATAGTCAAGAGCACCGGCGTAGAGCCCCAGGCGGCGATCGCTGTGGCCCCGTTGGCGCTGCTCGCAGGCGTGGGCACGGAGGACGCCGCGCTGGCAGCGCAGCTGGTGGCCGTCGGCGAGTCGATCGACACGCCCGAGGCGCTCAAGCGGGCATTGAGCCGCCTGAAGGCCCAGCCGCAGCGGCTCGAGGCACTCCAGCGTCAACTGGCGGCCCTGCCCGAAACGGCCACGGGCAAGACACGGATCCGCTGGGCGAAAGACCATCTGCGGCCGGTGATGCCAACGACTGAGGAGTTGGCCTACGAGGCAGCCCGAGCCCGTGGGATCATCCCGACTGATATGAGCTTCGCGGAGTTCAAAGAACGCGCGGACAAGGTGCGCGCCTTGCATGAGGCCTTGGAATACGCACAGCGCGAGGAGGCCTTCATCATCCCGCGATCGGTGCTCGGGCCGGCGGCACCCGGTTTCGCTCAACCCGCGGATTACCAGTACGCAAGGCGGTTGTTCGAAGAACTCCGTGGCAGCGAACTGTTGCCGCTACTGGAGAATGCAGGCCGCCCAGCGTCTGCCCCTCAAGCACCGATCACGGTCAACGTGGGTACGGTGTACCTGAGGCCGGACACGCAGATGCGACCGCGTGCCCCGGAGTGGTATCCGGGCGCGAGCGGGCCGACCGGCCCCTTGCACAAGGAGCCGATTCTGCCGTGAGGATAACGGACACGGGCATGCTGAAGCGCGCAGCGCGCCGCCTGGCTGAGAAGGGACGCGCCCCGATGCCGCTGACCAGGCGGGTGGGACAGATCGTGCTGCGCGCGGCACGCCGCAACGCACCGGTCAAGAGCGGGTTGCTGCGGCGCACGCTGCACGTGGAGCATCCGGACAGCCGCCGGATCGTGCTGGCATCGCCGATGGTGTATGCGGCGATCCAGGAGCACGGCGGCCGGATAGTGGCCGGCACGGGCGTGCTGAAAGCCAAGGCGCTGGCGATTCCGATTTCGCCGGCGGCGCGAGCGCTGCTGGACGTGATGCCGCATGACCGCTCGTTGCGGACGGTGCAGGGTCTGTTTCTGCTGAAGACCAAGCGCGGGCGCACGTTCCTGGCGCGTCGACGCCGGCGCCGTGTGAAGGGCAAGTATCAGGACCGCATCGAAGTGTTGTTCGTCCTGCGCCGTGCGGTGGAGATCCCGGCCAAGCACTACGTGGTGCCGATCACCCACCCGAGCTTGCGGGTCGACCTGCGTCGCGCCGTGGCGTGGTACATGAAGGCTGGAGACCAACAGTGAGCCGTGGCCCCTTCGGCAGCACAGCTACCTTGCGGCGCAGTGCCGTGCAGGTCAGCGGGCCACCGCTGACGGTGCTGGCGTGGTTCCGCCCGAACAGCACACATTGGGGCACGCTGTGGGGGCAGTTCCTGGGCAGCAGCGACGTGGAGTACGTCCGCCTGGTGCTGCGCGGTGATGGCCGGGCGCAGGCGCAGGTAAAGACCGGCGGGTCGACCTGGACCGCCATGCCGACGCCCAGTTACGGCCTGACGACGTGGAACTGCCTCGTCCTGCGCGTGCAGACCAGCAACCTCATGCACGCCTACTTGAACGGTACACGAAGCACCCTGTCGACGACGATCAACTGGCCGCCGTCGCTGACGCGTACCGCCCTGGGCGAGCGATGGAGTGTGACCCCAGCGCAGTGTCTCGACGGCCTCCTGGGGCCAGTGGCGGTGTGGGCGGCCGCCCTGAGTGACAGCCAGATCGCGGCCCTGTCGGCAGGGATGGAGCCACGCTGGCTTGCCTCGGGCCTCGTCGGCTATCACGAGTGCCATGCCACGGGAGACGAGCCGGACCTGATCGGGAGTTTCGACTTCGCGGCCGGCGGCACCGTACCGCAGAGTGCGGAGCACCCGCAGCTGCGGCGGCGGAACGCACGAGCTTGGGAACTGGGATATCGAGGAGCGGCCTGAATGGACGCGTGGCGCGTAGCGGCGAAGAGCACGGACGCCTGGCTGCCGGTCAGGCTGGTCGACAGCACGGACCTGGTCACCGGCGAGACCGGCAAGACGGCGACCGACGTGACGATCAAGGTCTCCGGCGAAGGCAGCAGCGGCTGGACGACCGTGACGATCAGTGCGGGCGACTGGAGCGAGATCGGCGACGGCAATTACTGGCTCAGGATCGGTGCCAGCGAGTTCGCCAGCCTCGGCCGCTATTTCGTGCGTGTCGAGTGCAGCGGGTGCTGGGCGTATACGGCGGTGGTCGAGGTCGGCCTGGACTTGAGCGGCGTGGACGTGAGCGACAAAGCGAACCTGTACGCTCAGTTGCGCCGTGTGCACGCGCTCGTCGGCGGCACGGTGATCGAGCACGATCCGTCCAGCCCCGCGACGCGCACTTATCGGGACGAGGGCGACGCGGCCGATCTGCTTACGCGGACGCAGACGGTGGCGATCGATAACAGCAGTCGGATCGCAGCGAGTTAGACGTGGGCGTCAGTCTGCACGGTGACATCAACGCCATCCTCGAGACCGGCCGCAACTTCGGGCTGGAGCTCGACGAGGAGCTGCGCTTCGTCAATTTCGGCGACCGCGATGCGTGGTGGTGGCGCAACGGCCTGGTGGTGCTGCGTCGCTGGACGGGGCGGCGGACACCGCCGCCCCGTCTGGCCCCCGTGGTGGGTTACGCCGAGCGGCCGGCCACTGCGGTCGGCACGCATGCCGGCGTGAGCTCGGGTGGCGATCACGTCTACTGGCTCTTGCCGGAGCAGATCGGTCGCGGCGGCATCGCCGCGCGCAGCCGGACGCGCCTGATCCGGGCAGTGGTGTACCAGGGGGGCAGTTGGGTGGGCGCTTTGCCGAATACGCCGGGACTGCTGGCCTTGCGACAGACGACTGGTCTGCGGGTGGTCGCCACCTGGGTCTACAACCCCCTGGGCCAGCAGGCCGAGCCGGCCACCTTCGAAGTGTTCTCGAACGGCGGTAGCGGCACCGTCGACCTGTCCTCGAGCGTCGGCACTGTGCCGTATGAACCCGGCCGCCGGCACTACCGCTGGATCAGCGGCGCCTTCAACGCCGGCGACGAGGTGGCCATCGTCGTGCGGGCCAGGTCGGCCGCTGGCGTGTACTCGTTGATCGGCGAGCACGGCGACGCATACCGCGGTCCGGGTGGCAGTTTCCAGGCGATCGACGCAAGCCTAGTGCCCCGGCTGCGCATCGTGCAGCGCACTCTAACGGCGCCCGGAGCGGTGTGGGTGGCATGAGAAGAGTGAACGCGCGAGTCGCGGTGGACACGATTACGGCCGAGGGCCGGGTGCGTCTGTATGCCACAGACGACGCGGGCACGTTGCTGAGCGACCCGGTGGCCGAGCTCCGGCCATTGCTGGCGCGGCGTCGCGGCCCGCGCTGGCTCGAAGACGGCTGGTTGGCAACGCCGTGGCTGCAGTGGGCCGGCGGCTGGGCGGGCTGGTTGTCCGCCCCCTGGCTCACCGCGGCCTGGCAGTCCGAGCCGGCGCACGTACTGCTGGCGGGCCGGCGCTACGAAGAGGGTCTGGCGCGCGTCGAGGCCGAGGTGGTCGACGACTTGGGGGCCGTGAGCTCGCGCACGGCGGCCCAGGTCTACGTGAACGACTGCCCGCCGGAGCTGCGCGATGCCGCCGTCAGCGTGGCGGGTGGCACAGTGACGATCTCGATCGAGAGCGATCCTACGGAGTAAAGCGATGGCCGACACTATTCCGATCCCCTACGACCTCAGCGAGTCCAGTGCAACCGGGCTGGGCGGTACGCGTGACAGCGACACAGGTATCGCCTACATCGCCAAGCACACGTCGCCCGACTCGAGCCCGCCGCTGGAAGTACAGTACAACCGGATCGCCTATTTGATCCGGCAGCTGCTGGACACGCTGGGGCGTGCGGTGCGCACGACCGGGGGTGAACGGCACATCGGCGTGTACCCCTTCGACGTGCCCTACGCGGACGGGTCGACGCACCGCTTCTCCGGCGCGACGGGCTATGAGCTCACCGGTGGCGACGGCACGTACAAGGTATGGATCGACCGCAGCACGACGACGCCGGCCCTGGCTCACGGCACGAGCTGGCCGAGTAATCGCGACGATTACCTGCCGCTCGCCGAATACACCGTCAGCGGCGGGAAGATCGTGACGAGCGACAAGGCCGCCGACCGGCGCAGCTTGGCGATCTTCGCCGGCTTCGTCGCTGCCACGGCGGGCAGCGGCACATCTTCTGAGACGTTCACGATCGACAGCGACAATGCCGGCGCCGGTGTCGACACGGCACTGGCCTTCAACCGCGGGTCGACGGCGGCTGACGCCCGCCTGCGCTGGGACGAATCAAACGACCGGTTCGTGCTGGATGAGGAAGCGAACGGCCCCACCGCCGCCAAGTTGGAGCTCGCCGAGGTCCTGGTGGCTGGAGCGACGGTCCTGGACGCCAATGGCGCCCAAAAGGTGGCCGCGGGCGTCGCCGGCGACGGGCTGCAGCATGCCGGCGGCGTCCTCAGCGTGAAGGCCGACGGCAGCACGCTGGAGGTCGACGCCAGCGCGGGCGTGCGCATCAAAGACGGCGGCGTGACGGCGAGTAAGCTCGATGACGCGCTGGCCGACAAGCTCGTGCAGGTATCCATCAGTGACGCCAGCGGCGCAAGCCCGGTCGACGTGACGATCCAGGTGCTCGACCGCCAGGGGAACGGCCTGGCGGAGAGCGTCTACCTGGAAGTGGGCGTCTTCGACGACCAGCACGGACAGGCGGTCGCGGCCAACGCCACTATCAGCGTCGTGAGCGGCACGGACCTCAGCAGCGACAACAAGGCCAAACGCATCATTACGGACGCCAGCGGCCAGGCGGTTATCCGCGTGGCCGACGGTACTTCGGAAACAGTCTATTTGCTGGCGCGCGCCACGTGGCGCAGCCGTATGCTCGACTGTGCCGACTACGGGACGGTGACGATCAGCTGATGGCGATAGCGTTCAATTCCAGCGGTGACGGGGGGCACGATCCGTTGACGCCGGTCAACGGCGGCTGTGCGGGCCGGCTTGCGGACACGGGCAACGTGTGCAACGTGCTCGTGGGACCATTGGGCGTCAAGCAGGTCACATACAGCGGGCCGGGGACCGATTATGAGGTGCGGCAGATTCTCGGAAGACGGCCGCGCCGTGTGGTCTGGGACTGGCGCGCCAAGGCTATCGGCGAGACAGAGATTCACGAAGTAGAGGCCCTGATCGACGAGTACATCGTGGACGGACGCCCCTACACGCTCGAGGTGCCGGGCGGTCGCACTACGAGCCTGGCGGTGCTCCTGGGACCGGAATCCGGCAGCCGGCTGGTCATGCCGCCGCGCCGCACTCCGACCGGGGCGTGGATAGCCCGCTGGCACCTCGTGTTTGCCGTGCTGCGTGCGGCCTACGGGAGCAACGCGATATGAACCCGCTGGGCGAACCACCTCGGGACTTCAGCGACGCCCTCGAGCAAGCCGTGGTGCTCCTGGAGACGGCGCCCGGCTCGGGCACGTTCGAGCCGGTCAGCTTTCTGGGCGACGCCTGGGAAGTCGTGCATGGCGAGAATACCGACTTTCCGGTGGCGCGGCTGGCGGTGCGGCTCGGGTTGCGGCCCGATCTCTACGGGCCGAGCGACACGTTGCCCGTCGACTGGCAGGTGGTGGACGAGGCGGGCGACAAGGCTAACGTCTGGGACGCGCTGCTGGGTGGCCGCCAGGTAGTAATCCGCACCGCGCGCGAAGATGGCACCGACGACTGGTTCATCTTCTGGGGGGTGATCACGCGTCTGGAGCCAGGGTACTCGGGCGCGGCGGGTCAGGGTAATCGCTGGGCCACGGCGTATGCCGACAGCGTGCTGGCCTTGGCGGAGACCGAACCCGGACAGACGCTGATCGGCCAGTGGCGGCGCAGCCGTGGAGCCACGATCGCCGTCAACGGGGGTGAGGGTGACCCCAACGAGTGCCGCCTGGTAACGGCCGAGCCGCCGACGTTCAACCCCGGCGGCAAGCCGAACTGCGCACGAGTACCGCTGGATCTGGACGGAGAGAAGGTCTACGTCTTCACCGACCCAGGGGCGCCAGACGCTGAGCCTTGGACGCTGGCGAGGGCACTACGCTACGTGCAGTGGGCGGCGATGCAGCCGGCGCCGCCGATGACCGGCGAGCTCTACGATGTGCCGTTCGGCGCCTATGGCAGTGGCCCCGACTGGCTGGCCGAGTTCATCGGGTGGACCAGCTATCGCCTTGAACATGAGAACCTCTCGAGCATGCTCGTGCCCCTGCTCGATCGCACCGACCAGGCGGGCAGCGATGCGCTCGAACGTGCTCTGCTGCGGCGGCTGAGTGACGTCTGTGTGGACCACATGAGCACGCTGGAGGCCTTCGCCCTGCTCGGTGGCCTCGGTGGGCTCTCGTACACACCGATCTATCTGCAGGGACCGACCACGCCGATCGTATGCCTCCTGTGGACGTTGCGCGGCTACCGTGACGCCCGCAAGGCAGCGGCCAACAAGGCGGCGAGCAATCGGGGGCTGCTGAAGCCCGGCGTGTCGGGAGACCACCAGCCGGCGGGCGGCATCGAGCCGGCGCCCGCTACGGCCCGAGGTGTATGGGTTTACGTGCCAAGTGACGGCTACGTGTCGGCCGGCAGGGGAATCGGCGACCTGGTGCGTGACGAGAACTCGACCGAGGGCAGCTTCAGCTTCGACGAAAGCGGGACACGCAACGCGGTGCGCGTGCTTGGCGACGCCGATCAATACGAGGTCACCGTCGAGCTGCGGCCCGGCTGGAAGCCTGACGCGTGGGTAGACGTCGATCCCAACGACCAGGCCGCGGTCGACGCCGCGATCGCGCGGATCGGCACGCCCGAGTGGGACGCGCGCTATCGGCTCGACAAGGCCGACGGGGCCGCCTTGGCCAGTCACGGACACGTCCTCCGCCGCTGGGTGCTGAACGAGCACGGCGGGTATCTGGCCGCGGACTACCAGCGGGCGGCCGGCTACTGGTCGGACCCGACAAAGTGGGAGCCCTATCGCTGGTTTACCGAAGGCCATGTCTTTCTACTGTGGATACGTGGCGACGACGGCTGGTCGGCCCGGCGCCGGCGTTTCCTGCCGCCGCTCGCTCAGTGGTTCCAGGAGGGCGCGAGCCAGCCGACGGAGATTGGCATCGTCGTCGAGCTGAGCTTCGACGGCGGTACCAGTTGGCGCTATTGCGACGCGCAGGTCCTGGTCGAGGCCAACGAGTGTGCCATCTATTTCCAGTCGCCCGATCTGACGGCCATCGTCGATCCCGGCGACGACGCGAACGATTTCGTCCGGGCGTACATACGCGGGCAGCTGCGTGTGCGGGTTACGGCGAACGTGGAAGGTGATGATGCCGTCGTCGGAGCCGCGCCTCAGCGTGCCGCATCGCTGCTGGCGCCGACACGGGTGGATCACGTCCCACAGAGGGGCCGCCTGCGCCGCGTGTGGCGCCATGGGGCCAACAGCGAGCTCCCCACCTACGGCATCGACACGCCGGATGACCGCGACGACGGGCCGGAGGCCCGCTATCTGGCCGAGCGGCTCCGGTTCGACCTCGAAACGCGACGGGTGCAGGCCCAGGTCGTCCTGCCCTATCTCCTGCAGGACGGCGGCGGACCGTGGGAGGGCTATCGCCCGGGCGACGAAGTGCTTGGGGTGATCACAGGGCACGCCCAGACGCGCGTGCCGTTCACCGGCAGTGACGATCCGGCGCTGCCGGCAGCGCGGATCACACGGATCAGCTGGCGCTGGCGCCGAGAACCAGCCGAGACCGCTACGGTCCTGGCCATCGAGGCGGCGCCGCCCAGCGTGATCGGTGATCCTCGCGTGGCGGAAGTGGCTGCACAGTTGACGGAGGTAGCCTGATGGCGCGCCACCTGGCGCAGCTCGCTGAAGCGTCAGCTCGAGGCGCGGCTTTCGTGCGCCGGCAGGGAGGGACGCGGACCTTGCTGCGGTCGCGCGAAGGCGGCGCCGGCGGCAGGTCGCCGCTTCAGCTGGTATGGTGCGTGAAAGCCTCGGGCCTGAACGGCAGCTATCAATCTCCGCCCACCTGGCTCTACGACGTGTTCCCATACCCGGATGCAGGCACCGAACCGCTGGCGACCGGGCTGGCTCCTCAGTGGCGGCCGTCGGACGCTGGCCGCTACACCGACGTTTCGATAAGCACTGGGATAGCTTACGTGGACGGGGGGACGGTGGTACTGCTGATGGTATTCGGCGAGCGGCTCGATACGGAGGCTTGCTGGATTGTCTGAGGGCAGCGCACTGGTTCTGGATACCGGCCGGCTGGGTGTCAGCTTCTCCGACGGGAAGCTGTTCTTGAACAACCCGAACGCCGCCCCGTGTCCGTGCTGCGAACCGCCGCCGCATGGTGCTTGTCCGAGCTGCTTTGTGGACTCAACGGATACCACCCCGCGTGCCTTCCTCGTGACGGTCTCCGGATACACCGAGTATCGCGAGGTCTCTGAGGACTGTGGCTCTGGTACCGGATGTCCTGGTGTGGGTTGCTGGGCTTGGGCGGAGTGCCGAGGGGTCAATGGTACGCACGTGCTGGTCGCGTCACAGGTCGCCGGCGATTGCGATGGGGGTTGTGAGTGGCGCAGCCAGAACGACTT
>CAZRSM010000541.1:0-7581 GCA_964602755.1 uncultured Planctomycetales bacterium | reverse complement strand
AACTGCTCAGGATGGCCTCTCCGCAGCAGGTGGGGACCGTGGCCGTGGCGCTGATCCCGCGCGCCAACGCGAACCTGCTCGACGAGCTGGTAGCCCTGGCGTGCCAGGCCGGGAAGGCTTCGCAGGTGCAGGGGCTGATCGACTCCGCCCTGGCCGACCCGGTCAACCATCCCGAAATCCTGTTCTGGCTCTGGAGAGGTCCCCGGCGGGCCGACGAGCTGCGCCTGCCCGCCGACGACGAACTGTTCGGCGAGATCATCGCCACGCTCAGCGCCCTGGGCCGCACGCTGCACGCCGAGCACGAGGTGGCCAAGCGGTTCCGCGGACGCATGCGCACGGCCCTGGGATTGCGGGACCATGCCCGCGCGATCGCATGCGTGCAGCGCGTCTCGGCCGACCGGGCCGTCACGCTCAGGCGGCAGCTGGAGCGGCTCGAAGGCATGGGTCACACCACCTGCACGCGGCTGCTGGGTGCCCTGCGCGAGGCCCATCCCGAGCTGTGGGCCGTCAAGCCGGTCCAGGTGCAGCCCTGGGAAGATCCCAACGTGCTGTGGAACACCGCTGAGGGCATCCGCCGCATGACCGAGCAGCGCGATCACCTGGTCAACGTCAAGATGCGCGAGAACGCCAAGCGCATCGGCGAGGCCGCCTCGCACGGCGACCTGAGCGAGAACTCCGAATACAAGTTCGCCCTCGAGGAGCGCGATTTCCTGCGGGCCCGCCTGGCACGCATGAACCAGGACCTCTCGCTGGCCCGTGAGATCGAACCGCACATGGTGCCCACCGACCACGTAGGCGTCGGCTCGCGCGTTACGCTGCGCGACGTGGACGACGGCTCCACCATGACCATGACGCTGCTGGGACCGTTCGACACCGACGTCGACCGCGGCATCTACAACTACCGCGCCCCGGTGTGCCAGGGCCTGATGGGGCTGCGTGTCGGCGACCGCTGCACCATCACGCTCGACAAACGCGAGCACCTGTTCGAGGTCGTGAGCATCGAGAACGGCCTGACCGCCGCGGCGCCGGCCCGGCCGCACCGGGCCACTTCGCCGCAGCAGTAGCGCAGGCCGGCGACTGCCGGCGCTGAACCAGCACCCCCTCCCGACCGCGGGTTTTTCCGGCTCGGGGACTGGGGCCGCCCACCCGCCCCGTAACCACCGATTATCGCTCGCCGTTGTCGTAGAGCGGCGCCTGCTCGGCCGCCGGGGACCGCTCGAGGTGCCGTTTCTGCACTTTGCGGCGCCGTCCGATCATGCCTGCCGGCGGACCGATAGTGGCTGCCACCGATACCTCTCACCGCGCGCAGCGCCCATCTTCTCAGACCCGCCCGGCGGGTTCTGATAGTACCTGTCGTCGCCGATCAGGGCGGTCCGGCTCACCCGCGCGGTCCCCGGCACCCGGCAATCAAGTAACTGCATACGCTGGTCGAAATGCCAGCCAGGATCGCGCCGGTCACGTGCCACCAGCACGCGCCGGGCTTCGTGAGCGAGGGTTTTGCCGATGGCCTGCCGCACACTGCTGAGACGCCGGGCGCAGCTCGACCTGCTGGCGCAGGCCTGCCAGCAGCAGGTCGAGGCCCAGGTCGTCTCGCGGCGCGATGGGCGGCGCAGTGGCCGCGGTCGGCTGGTGGGCTGCGAGAGCGCGGGCCTTACGCTGCGCTGGCTCGAGGCTGAGCGGCTGCTTGACTTCGAGGTGCCGGGCCACCCGGTCGAGGTGCGGTTCGAGTGCCACGGACAGCCCTATCGCTTCTGCACGCAGAGCGAAGGCCGCCTGGCTGACGACTCGCCACCGGGGGGCGCGGCGGAGTGGCTGCGGCTGCGGCTGCCGCTGAGTGTCGAGCCGGTGAGCGGGCGTCGCTGGCCGCGCATCGTGCTGCCCGATCAGCTGACGTTGCGGTGTCGCCTCACCCACGTGATGCACCAGCGGCCGGGTATCGCGGCGCGGGTGACCGACATTGCGGCCGGGGGATTCGGCGCCGTGCTGGAGGCGGCCGACCTGCCGAAGGTCAAGCCCGGCGATCTGTTCCGGGTACGTTTCGAGGCCGACGGTGCGGTCCTGCCCGCGGCTGAGTTCGTAGTCCGGCTGGTATACCTGCGGCCGCTTCCCGGGGGGGCGCAACTGGCCGCGGGCTGGGCTCTGCAGCCGGCCGACGACGCCAGCGCCTATCGCCGCCTGAGCGATTTCATCCAGGAGCTGGTTCGTGGCGCGCAGGGTCGCGATTCCGCTGCCGACAACGAGGACTTGCAGGAGTGATCCAGATGCAACCGGCCATCGACCTGACCCCACGCCAAGGGGCGCGCGTCATCGAACAAGCGCTGCGCGCCAAGGCCGAGCTGGAAATCGAGGCCCGCAACCTGCCCGACGATCGGGTGATCAAGGGCCGCCTGCTGGCCCGCGACGGCGAGCTGCTGATCATCCAGCTGAGCGACGTTCCGGCCCAACCCGAGCTGCTGGTCGGCGCCTTCTGCGACGTGCGCACTGCCCTCTCGAACGAACTGTACATGTTCACCACCTTCGTCATGGCGGTGCCGGAGGAAGACCACGGCCGCCGCATCCTGGTGGCCATGCCCGACCTGGTGCAGGTGGCCAACCGGCGGCGCTACGAGCGCACCAACGCCACGATCGCCTCACAGGTACGCATCTGGACCGCCCGGGCCAGCGGCCCCAGCATCGGCCTGCTGGCCAACGTCAGCGCCGATGGCCTGGCCTGCAACCTGCCGGGCACCGGGCTGGATTCCGAGCTGGCCCTCGGCGACGCCCTGCGGGTGAGCTTCGAGCTGGCCGGCTTCGACGAAATCTTCGATCTGCCCGCTGTGCTGTGCAACAAACAACTGATGCCCGAGCGGCAGCAACTGCTGCTGGGAATGAAGTTCAACCCCCGGCCCGACGACCCCGTGGCCCAGCACACGCTCGAACGTTTGCGGGCCGCGCTCGTCGAACTGACCACCAACTTCCTCGATACGGACGGTGAGCCATGAGACCACGTCGTATCCTGACGGCCCAAGAGTCCGCCGAGATCCTCGAACAGGCCGTGCGCCAGAACGCCCTGGCCGTCGTCAGCGTCCACGATGACGACCGCTGGCATACCTTCAAGAGCCGCTTCCTCGAACGCGACCCCCAGCACCGCTACGTCGTGCTCGACCACCAGGAAACCCACGGCACCACCCCCGCGGCGCTGGCGGTCGGCCAGTACGTGGGCATCAGCTTCCGTCACAAGAGCCGCAAGATCATGTTCGCCACCGTGGTCGAGGCCAAGGGACGCTACATGCTCGAAGACGGCGGCGCCATTCCCGCCATCCGCTACCGCTGGCCCGAGAGCCTCACCGAGCTGCAACGCCGGGCCTACTACCGCACCCCCGTGCCAGCCGACGTCCAGGTGCTGGCCAACATCTGGCCCGGCGGCGCCCAGGCCCGCCACAGCGCCCAGGGCCACGCGCTGTCCGTCGTGGCCGGCGAGGCGGTCGACCTTTCCTGCGGCGGCACGCTGGTCAAGCTGGGGCAGCTCAACGCGCCCGCCTGGCCCGCCGACCAGACCCTGGGCATCGAGCTGCAACTGCCCGACGGCCAGCCGCCGGTGGCCCTCGACGCCTATTACCGCGGCACGCGCCACGACGACGAAGGCAACCTGTGCGTAGCGGTGCAGTTCGTGGGGCTGGAGCTGTGTCCCGAGGGTCGGGCGGTGCTGCAGCGCCTCGCCCGCTGCGTGCAACGCTTCCACCGCATGCTGCTGGCCGAAGAACTCAAGGCCCGCCGGGCCCGCTATCGCAGCAGCGGCTGAGACCGTCCGCGGGTCACCGGTTTTGGGCCGCGCGCTCGTGCAGGCCGCGGGCGATGCTCGCTGCGCCTTGCAGCGTCAGCGGGAACAGCGTTGCGTCGTTGTGACACCGCAGGCACACGAACGCCGGGCTCAAACCCGCCCGGCCCTGCTCGTCCTTGCGCACCGCCGAACCGTCCGGCGTGAACATGTCGTCGAAGGTCACGTAGTCCGGTTCGATGCGGAAGATGTGCGCCCGCACGTCGCCGATGCGGGCCAGTTCGCCCACCAGGCCGGCCGGGGCGGCACTGGCCGTCTTGGCCGCCAGCGGCATGTGGCAGCTCTGACAGCTCAGCGGTTCCTCGTAGTCTCCCCAGCGATAGACCAGCCCCTCGTGGAAGGCCATGTTCTGGTCGGTGTGGCACACGGTGCAGTCGTTGCGCAGACCGTTGTCGCGGTCGTAGGCGGTCGAAGCGTGCGGATTGTGGCAGATCATGCAGGTGAACTCGCCGTGTCCGCCGCTGGCCTTCAGCTCGGCCACCTGGGCGTTGCCGGCGATGAAGCCGTCCTGCACCGGAATGGTGTTGGGATCGTTGTCGACCGTGTGGCAGCGGCCGCAGGTCTGCGGGCTGGAGTCGACGAAAATGTTGCGTCGTTGCGGATTGGGCACGTGGTTCGATCCCGGACCATGACACGCCTCGCACTGCACGCCCGGCTCCGACCAGGTTCCCAGAATGCCCGGTCGGCTGTCTTGCGAACGCGGGTCGTTGGGGTCCTGGGGCTGCGGGCCGGTGGTGTGGCAGCGGAAACACGTCTCATAATCCAGTGGCCGCGGGGCGGGGTCGTTGGGGTCCAGGGGCACGAAGCCGGCGCTGGTGGCGTTGGCCGGGAAGTCCAGCAGCCACCTGGTGTCCACGCCGGTGGCCCCGGTGGTCATCAGGTAGCCCTGCTGGTCGACGAAGTAAGCTCCATGCAGATAACCCGCGATGACGTAGGCCACGTCGTTCCAGCTCAGCCCGGTCGGCGGATCGGGCACCGCGGCCCGCGTGGCCTGAGGCGGAAACTGCGGCGCCGCTCCGTCGATGCCGGTCATGGCGTGCGTGTGCCCGTGCAGCCGCGTGAGCTCGTAGATGTTGGTATGGCAGGCGCTGCAGGCCCGTGAGCCGATGAAGTGCGCGCCCTGATTGGTGGGGTCGGTGGTGTTGTGGTAGATCGGCAGGCTCTGCGTCGCGGTAGGGTCGTAGGGGGCGTTCTCGTCGGGGGGCTGAGTTTGCGGGCAGCCGCCCAGCGGCCCCAGCACCACCACGCCCAGAACGATCAAACAGCTCGAGGCGAGACGCATGTCGTTTTTCACCGCCTGGCTCCTGTCGACGACGTCGTCAGCGGGGTCATCCGGCCGCCGGCGCACGGTTGCTCAGCGCTGGTGGCAGTGCGAGCAGAGGTTGACCCAGTCGGCTCGCAACGCGGCCTCGCGGTCCTGCGGGTTGCGCGCCCTTGCCGCCAGCTCGCTGCCGGCCGGAAACAGACCCTCGTAATGCGGGTTGTGGCACGAATAGCAGGTGACCACTTCCCGGTTGTCCTTCTCTCCCAGTGGCAATTGTCGCGGCCGCCGGCTGGTGTCGCCCGCCAGCTTGCGCAGCTCGGCCGGCGGCAGGTCGTACTCGCGACTCAGGTCCCACATCAGCATCCATCGGCGGATGGCCGGCGTTACCGGCCGGTCGACGTGCCCCTGAGGCGAAAGGTCCCAGTGCCGCGTATGACAGTTGAGGCACAGCCGTGAGCTTTCGTTGCGCAGGGCCGGCTCGAAACGCCGCCGACCGTCGGCGGGTATCTCCGGCCGCCGGGTGTGGCAGAACAGGCAGGCATCTTCGCGGATACGCCCCTGGGCGTCGCGCTGCCGGTGCGGGCTGAAACGCTGGCCCACGTCGCTCTGATGGCAGGTGGCGCAGTATTCCAGGCGGCGCTGCGGGTCGTAGTTGCGCAACATCAGCACGCCCAGACCCACCGGGCGTTCGACGTTGCGGCGGCACTGGGCCTGCACGTCGTGGCAGGTCAGGCAACCGATGCGGTCCTCATGCGTCGGCCAACCCTCCGGCACGACCGTGCCCGCGCGGCTGGCCGGCCGGCCGATCGGGTGCGGATCGGCCGGCGCGCCGATGCCGTCGTGACATTCGAGACACTGGGCTTCGGCCTGCGGGAACGGGATCGGTTCGAGCCGCCCGTCTTCGGGGCATACCTCGCAGCGGTCGGGCTTCCAGTGCGGGTTCTCGGCCACGCGCTGCGGATCGGGCGGCACCCAGCGCACCACCGGCGTGGCCGGTTCGGGCGGCCGGACCTCCTGGGCGGTCGTCCCCAGCCAGGCATAAACGCGCACGCCGGCCTGATCGAGCTGCTCGGCCACCAGCACGTAGTACTGTGCGTCGAGGTCGGCCGGCACGTCCAGATCGGCCTGCGGCAGCACGCGGGTCACGGCGATGCCGTTGGGCAGCGTCAGTTCGCCGAGGCCGCTGCCCGGTTCGCCGAAGCTCAGCAGCACGGCGCCGTCGCGGTCGAAGACGTGCACGCGCTGCGCGAAGGCGTCGGTCACGAAGATCGCACCGTCCGGCCCGACCGCCACGTCGCGCGGGCGGCCCAGGCAGCCCGGCGTATCACCCGGCTGACCGATGTCGCGCAGGTGCCGGCCGCTGCGGTCGAGCACCTGCACCCGCCGGTTGAGCATGTCCACCACGCACACTTCGCCCTTCGGGGTAAGCGCCAGGCCGCGCGGCATCATGAAACGCCCCGGCCCGCTGCCGCGCCCGCCGATCGAGCGCCGATACTGGCCGCTGTCCAGGTCGAAGACGTCGATCGTGTGCCCCAGCGTGTTGCTGACCCAGAGCTGGTCGTCGACCACCAGCGCGTCGGCCGGCCGAAACGGCTCGTCCGGGCGGACGTACGTGCCGATCTCGCGGCCGGCCGGGTCGATGCGCACCACCGACGACTGCTGGCAGATCAGCATGTTGCCGTCGGGATCGAAGGCCACCTGGCGCGGCTGCTCGAGCGGCGGGTCGAAACTGGTCAGCACCAGCCCGCCCTGCGGTCCCAGCCGCCACTGCAGCACGGTCGCCAGCATGGCGTCGCAGATCAGCAGCAGGTCGTCGCGGCAGGCCACGTCGGTGGGGTTGACCACCGCCAGCGGTCCCGGCGGCTCGGTGCCGAACAGCAGCATCGACAGCTGCACCTCGGAAGGTGTCGGCGCCGGCTGGCCGCGCAGCGTACCCAGCGCCACCACGCAGGGTGCCTGCGGAGCCGGCGGATAGAAGCGCGCGTCGCGCCGTGTCTGCCAGCCGCTCTGTTCGTACCGGCAGCCGGCCGGCAGCGCCAGCAGCGCAGCGACTGCCGCGACCAGGGCCAGGCCCAGCCAGCGGCCCCGACGCGGCGCTCGTGGCGCCGGACGGCGCTCTAACGACGGTGGCAGGTCAAACATAGGCGACTGCGCTGGTTCGAGATCCGCAACATGCCCGCATATCCGCGCGTATTGTGAGCATCGTGGCAAGTGACGCACTGCAAACGCCCGTCCGGCAACGGCAGGCCGGCGGCTTCGACAACGTTGCGCGGATTGAACTTGTCGCCGGGCGACGGATAGAGGATGCCCACCGGGTGGCTGCGCAGCCCCTTGGCCCCCAGATACGACGCCCCCAACTGGTACGATGCGCTCACCGCGTGGCTGTTGGTGTACACGTCCGGCGCCGTCGTGCCGTCGTGGCAGCCCAGACACAGCAGCGACCAGCCGTTCAGCTCGATCTGACCGTCCTTGAACGAGCGCAGCGGCTGGGCCGCCGTCA
>CAZRSM010000540.1:0-1832 GCA_964602755.1 uncultured Planctomycetales bacterium | reverse complement strand
CAACGTCCGCCAGCAACCGCCAAGAGCGCCAAGAAGACCACCAAGACGCCAAGGACGCCAAGAGGAACGCTAAGGGTGCCTATCCCTTCGTCCCTACGTCCCTGCGTCCCTCTCCTCCCAACCGTCACGTTTTCCAGGGGGGGCATCCCGCAGCGATCCGTTACGGGGCTCATACTTTACCGGCTCCGGGGCACCGGTAGAATTGCCGCAGGGTCGGCACGCGGTCGATCCGTCACAAATGCGAGACCCGCTCATGCACAGCGCCGTGGCAGACAAGCCCGTCGATCTCGACCGTCGCAGGCGGCTGCGTACCATGCTCAGCCGACGGCGGCGTTTCTGGCGCTCGGTCTTCACCTTCGTCATCGCCACCACGGTGATGGTCCTGCTGGTGCTGGCCAACCGCGACGCGCAGCAGTTTCGACGCATCAACCAGGAGGCCCGGGCCATCGCCGAGGCGCTGCAGGCCAAGGCGGCCGAGACCGGCGACCTGCCCCTGCTGATGCCCAACCTGCCGTCGCCCTATGGCGAAGCCGCCAAACGCTACTACTTCAACATGTACTATGTCGAGCAGCAGCGCTGGTCGCGACCGGCGGGCGTGTGCTGCTCGAAGAAACCGTGGGATTTCTTCCTGCGCAGCTCGGGCCGCGTCGTGGTACTCTATGATGGCGACAAGTTCGTCGCCCAGTGGATGCCGGAGGACGAGTTTCACAAGCTCGCCGACAAGCTGGGTTTCGGCCGTCTGACAGCGACGTCCCCCTGACACTCGCGAGGACCGTCGCCCAAGAAACACGACCAGATGCAAGCATACGAGAGCCTTTCCAGCTTCGAACCGCCGCCGCGCGGCAGCGTGGTGACCGTCGGCAACTTCGACGGCGTGCACCTCGGCCACCAGCGGCTCATCGCCGCCGCCCGCCAGCAGGCCCAGCGCCACGGGCTGCCGGTGATCGTGGCCACCTTCGACCCGCACCCGCTGGCGGTGGTCGCCCCGCAGCATGCGCCGCCCCGGCTGACGACGCTGGCCGAGCGCGTGGCTCTGATGCGCAAGCTGGGCGCCGACCACGTGCTGGTGATCCGCGCCTGCCAGAAGTTCCTGGCCTTGAGCGCCCGCGCTTTTCTGGAACACCTGGCGCAGCGCTGTCGCCCGCGGGTCATCGTCGAAGGCCCGACCTTCACCTTCGGACGCCATCGCAGCGGCACCGTCGAGACCCTGCGCGACTACGCCGCCCGCTATGGCTACGAGGTGGTCATCGTCCAGGAGCTGCACGTCGGCAACCGCGAGAACCGCCCGGCGGTCAACAGCTCCGCCATCCGGGCCGCCCTGCGCGCCGGCGACGTCGATACCGCCAACGAAATGCTCGGCCGACCCTATCGCATCACCGGACGCGTGGTCACCGGCGATCGGCGCGGCCGCACCATCGGCTTCCCCACCGCCAACCTCGACGACATCCCGCACCTGCTGCCGCGCCAGGCCGTTTATGCCGCCGTCGCACAACTCGACGACGGCGAGTTGCGCATGGCGGCGGTCAACATCGGGCCACAGCCGACCTTCGCGCAGAGCGGGGCGCGCGTCGAGGCGCACCTGCTCGACTACGCCGGCGAGCTGCACGAGCGTTTGCTCGGGCTGCACCTGATCAAGTGCCTGCGCGACCAGCAGGCCTTCGACGACGTGGAGCAACTCAAGGATCAACTGGCGCGCGACGTGGCGCGCACGCGCGAGCTGGCCGCGGCGCTGCAAACTGGGCGACAGTGCCCGGAGCGCCTGCCGCTGTTCGGGCCGGATAAGCGCGGTGCCCGGATACCTTGTGCTTGACCGGCGCGTCAGCTACCATATG
>CAZRSM010000539.1:0-4471 GCA_964602755.1 uncultured Planctomycetales bacterium | reverse complement strand
ATCCGCCAGAAGCTGCTCGAACAGATCCATCGCCGCCTGGGGCCGGTGGAGGACAACCTCGACATCCACGATGCGTTCGACAAGCACGCCCTGACGATCGGCTTCGCGCGGCGGTTCGCCACCTACAAGCGCGCCCCGCTGATCTTCCACGACCGCAAGCGGCTGGCCCGCATCCTGCACGACCCCGACCGGCCGGTGCAGATCGTCTTCGCCGGCAAGGCCCACCCGGCCGACGTCGAAGGGCAGAAGTACGTCCAGCGGGTCTTCCGCATGGCCCGCAGCCGCGAGTTCGCCGGCAAGGTGGCCTTCATCGAGAACTACGACATGCGCATCGGCCGGCTGCTGACCAGCGGCTGCGACCTGTGGCTCAACACGCCGCTGCGGCCGATGGAAGCCTCGGGCACCAGCGGCATGAAGCCGGCCCTGCACGGCGGGCTGAACTGCTCGATTCCCGACGGCTGGTGGCCGGAAGCCTGCAACGGCCGCAACGGCTGGGTCATCGGCGACGGGCGGCGGTTCAAGAGCCGCGCCGCCCAGGATCGCTACGACGCCGGCGCGCTCTACGACGTGCTGGAGAACCAGATCGTGCCGACGTTTTATCAGCGCGATCGGCAGGGTGTGCCGCGCAAGTGGGTCAGGATGATGATCGCCTCGCTGGCTACCATCGGCCAGCGCTTCAGCAGCCACCGCATGGTGGGCCAGTACGTGCGCGAGTACTACCTGCCGGCGCACGGCTGAGCGGGAGCGGATCGATGAGAGCCGTGGTGCAACGAGTCTGTCGGGCAGCGGTCAAGACGCCGGATGAGCTTGCCGGGCACATCCGCGACGGTCTGCTGGTCTATGCCGGCGCGGCGCCCGACGACACGCAGCGCGACGTGGACTACATCGCCGACAAGGTCGCTCACTTGCGCATCTTCCGCGACCCGGCCGACAAGATGAACCTCAGCGTGCTCGATATCGGCGGGGCGGTGCTGCTGGTCAGCGCCTTCACGGTACAGGCCGACGCGCGTCGGGGCCGGCGGCCGTCGTTCGACTGTTGCGCCCCGGGCGAGGTGGCCCAGCCGCTGATCGACGCCCTGGCCGAGGCCATCCGGGCTTTCGGCGTGCCGGTCGAAACGGGCCGCTTCGGCGAGCACATGCGCGTCGCTTCGGTCAACGACGGCCCGATCTGCGTTCTGCTGGATTCACGCCGCACGTTCTGACGCCGGCGGGCAGCCGCTCGCGGGCCCGACGACGGCTCATCCCGGGGTGCCGGCGCCGCGCGCGGTGCGGCGGGGTGCCGGTCGGCGGTCGGTGTGCTGGACTACTTCGAGTCGGATGTCGTCGGGCCAGCCCGAGAGGTGCAGCTCGCTCTTGCCTTCCAGCAGAGCCACCAGCCGCCGGCCGATGAAACGCCGCCGCCAGCCGACCAGCAGGGCCGGCTTCTCGCTCCTGTGGCCCAGCAGGAAGTCGACCAGCTCCTCGATGCGCTGCGTGCTGCCGACCAGCTCGTGGGCCAGCTTCTCCTCGTGGCAGACGGCGCGCACGTAGCCGCTCAGGATGCTGACGACCGCCTTGAGCATCGGGCTGCGCTCGTGCGCCTCGTAGGGCCGGGGCAACTGCGACGGCGGCAACCGGCGCACCTCGTCCAGGATCGCCAGCACCTGCTGGGTGATGCGCGAGCGGCGCGTGTGCGGGAAGCCGCGCATGATCTCCAGGTCGCGCGCCTTGCTGGGCCGGCGTTTGGCGATGGCGACCAGCACGTCGTCGCGGATCATGGTGCGGATGGGCCGGTTGCGTGACTGGGCCCATTCGTCGCGCCAGGCGATCAGCCGCTCGAGTGCCGCCAGCCCGGGCCCATCGAGCTTCTTGGCGCCCTTGAGCTTGAACAGGCGCTGCTGGACCGGCTTGCGATACAGCAGCGGGTCTTCGAGGCTGCGGAACTCCTGCGCCGCCCACTCGCGCCGGCCGAAGCGTTTCAGCTCGCGCGCCAGATGAGAGTGCAGGTCGAGCAGGTGGGCCACGTCCTCGGCGGCGTAACGCGTCTGCTCGTCGGTCAGCGGACGACGGGCCCAGTCGGTCAGCGTCTGGGCCTTGGCGATGCGCCGTCCCAAAGCCGCCAGCACCAGTCGCGAAAGGCTCAGCGGATAGCCCAGCCCCACGAAGCCGGCGGCGATCTGCACGTCGAAGACATTGCGCGGCGTCCGGCCGGTCTGGCGCAGGCAGACCTCGAAGTCCTCCTTGCCGGCGTGGACGATGGTGAGCACGTCGGGGTCGGTGACCAGTTGCCAGAAGGGCCCCAGGTCCAGCCCGGCCAGCGGATCGACCAGGACGATCTGCCCCGCCACGTTGACCTGCAGCAGGCACAAATCGGCGTCGTAGGTCTCGTCGCGGATGAACTCGGTGTCGAATGCGATCACGCCCGCCTGACGCCACTGGTGGCAAAGGCGGTCCAGCTCGGCCTGCCTGGAGACGTAGTGCGGCGGATTCATGGCAACAGCCGATCAGCCGCCGACCGGCGGCCTGCAAAGCGAACGGGGCCCGCGCGCCCATGTCGCGGACCCCGGTATTGGCGCATTGACACTGGTGACGACATTCATGGCCGGGCGGGCCGGGAACATCTCTACGAAGCGCCCACCTCGAAGCGCACGAAGCGCCTGATCGTCAGCGAGGGCGAGATGCTCTTGAGGTACTGGCCGACCGACTGCTTGTCGTCCTTGACGTAGGGTTGCTCGAGCAGCACGAACTCGGAATACCAGCGGTTCATTTTGCCATCGACGATCTTGGCCGCGATGTGCTCGGGCTTACCCTTGGCCTCCTCGGCGAAGGTGGCCCGCTGCCGCTCGACCTCGGCCGGGTCGGCGTCCTCGCGCGTCAGGCACGGCGGATTCATGGCGGCGATGTGCATGCAGATGTCGCTCTTGACCTCGTCATCGCAGGCTTCGCTCATCTCGACCAGCACGCCGACCTTGCCGGTGTGGTGGACGTAGTGGCCGGTATGGCCCGACAGGCGGCCGACGCGCGCGATCTTCATGTTCTCGCGGATGCGGTTGAAGACTTCGTCCATCAGGTCGCCGACGGTGCGAGCCGGGTCGTCGACCAGCGGCTCTGCGCGGATGGTCTCGGCCGAGGGATTCTCGATCAGCGCGGCCCGCTGCGCGATGGCCTTGGCCAGTCCGAGAAACTGCTCGTTGGCGGCCACCGGCGCCGTCTCGCAGCGCAGCTCGACGATGCCGGCGTTGCCGGTCTCCGGGTCGCGCCAGCAGAAGATGCAGCCTTCGGCCGCCTCACGGCTGGCCATCTTCTGCATCTTGGCCAGGCCGCGCTCGCGCAGAATCTCGATCGCCTTGACCTCGTCTCCGCCCGCCTCGATGAGGGCCTTCTTGCACTCCATCATCGGCAGGCCGGTCTTCTCGCGAAGTGCCTTGACCATCTCCGCGGTGATGCTCATTTGCCTTACTCCTGCGAAGTCTTGCGTGGTTGGGAGGTTATCTGGTACGGCGCGCCGCGCGGGCGCGCCCGGGTCAATGTTCTCTTGCCTGCGTGTCCAGCAGCGCCGATCGGCTCGTCCCCGAGCGGGGCGCGAAGTCAGGCGCTGGGCGTGTCGCCAGCCGGGGCGGTATCGGGCGTAGCCGACTCGGCGTTGGCCGGAGCCGGGGCCGGGGCACTCTCGACCGGCGGGGTAGCCGCATCCGGCTGGGGCGCGGCACTCTCGACCGGAGCCGCTGCCGCGACGTTCTCGCCGGCGGCCGCCGGTGCCGAGACCGGCTCGGCCGGGGCCGAGCGACGCGCCCGGCGGCGCGGGGCCGCTTTGCCCTCGCCCTCGGCGGCCTCGGGCTGGGCCGGCTTCTCAGGACGACCCTTCTTGCCTTCCTCGACCGCATCGGCCAGCTTGTTGACGATCAGGCGAATCGAACGCATCGAGTCGTCGTTGCCGGGGATGGGGATGCTGGCCAGGTCGGGATCGCTGTCGGTGTCGATCAGGCATACCGTCGGAATGCCCAGCGAAGCGGCCTCGCGGACGGCGTTGATTTCCTTGCGCACGTCGATGACCACCAGGGCGCCCGGCAGTCGGGTCATGTTGCGGATGCCGCCCAGGTTGCGCTGGATCTTGCGCAGCTCGCGCATCAGCGTGGACTGCATCTTCTTGGAGTAGTCGGTTTCCCAGCGCGGGCTGTTGACCAGCGCCTCCAGCTCCTCCAGCCGCTTGAGCCGGGCGCGGATGGTGCGGAAGTTGGTCAGCGTGCCGCCGAGCCAACGCTCGGTGACGTAGTGCATGCCGCAGCGCTCGGCAGCCTCTTTGACGGCCTCGCGCGCCTGGCGCTTGGTGCCCACGAAGAGGATGTCAGAGCCGTTAGCGACCACGCGGGCCAGATACTTCTGGGCATACAGCAGCCCGCGCAGCGTCTCGCGGATGTCGATGATGTGAATGGAATTGCGCCGACCGTAGATGTAGGGCTTCATCTTCGGGTTCCACCGGCTGCAATGGTGG
>CAZRSM010000538.1:0-6644 GCA_964602755.1 uncultured Planctomycetales bacterium | reverse complement strand
TCGCTGGGACGCGACTACGTGGGCGAGACCGCCCGGGCGATCGCCGCGCGTATCCGTAGCGAGCAAAAACGGCAGCGGCTTTTCGCCCGACCACAGGCGAAGGGTACTCCCTCGGTCGAGGATAACGTCGCCCGCCTCAAGCTTGCAGAAAGCCAAAGCGAAGCGGAGCTCAGGATCCTCAAGGAAGGGCTGGCGCAGTCCTCCAGGGCGCTCGACCGGGCGCTGGCCGACCGCCTGATCTCCATCCGTGAATACTACGCTCAAAAGACAGCCATCGAGCAGCGGGAAATCGACGCCGAGATCGCCCGCAAGCGGCAGGCGCTGGCCGCACAGCGGCGCATCCTGAGAGAAGCCGGTGACGAGAAGGCCCGGCTCGACGCCAAGGCGGACATCGTCAAGATCGAGGCGGACCTGATTGCGCTCAACAACCGCCGTCGCGAGGTCGAGGTGGCCAATGCCCGCAAGGCGGCGGCTGCCGAGCGGGAACTCAAGGACGCACTCGCCCAGGCCCGTGAGGAGCTGGCAGCACTCACGGGCACCGGGACCGACGCCCAGCGCCGTGAGGCCATCGCCCGGGCTTACCGCGATTTGCGCGCCCGGCTGCTGGCGGAGAACGACACCGCCGGCGTTTCGCTGATCGACCGGCTGATCGACGTCAAGGCAGCACAAGCCAATCTCGACGCCCTGGAGTCGAAATGGCGCCTGACCGCCGAGCGGATGCGCAACGCCCAAGAGGCGATCCGCATCCAGCAGCAGACCGGCCTGCTCACCGAAGTCCAGGCGCGCGAACAGATCTTCCGTCTCCAGCACCAATCCGCCACCGAGATGGAGAAGCTGTTGCCGCTCATGGAACAGGCGGCTCGGGCTATCGGCCCCGAGGCGGTCGCCCGCGTGCAGGCGTGGAAGAACGAGCTGGCCAGGACTCGGCTGGTGGTCGATGAGGTAGCGGTTCGGATCAAAGGCCAGGTCCAGGACGCCTTCGCCACGATGTTCGAGCAGATCGGTTCCGGCGCCAAATCAGCCAAGGAGGCGTTCCGGGACTTCGCCCGATCAGTCATCGCCTCGATCAACCGCATCGCCGCTTCGAGGCTGGCCCAATTGCTGTTCGGCGGTATCAGCGGGGGCATCGGCGGTTTCGTTGGCACCTTGTTCAAGGGCTTCGCGGCCGGCGGCTACGTCACCGGCCCCGGCACGTCCACGTCGGACTCCATCCCGGCGCGGCTCTCCGCTGGCGAGTACGTGATCAATGCCGCTTCGGTCAAGAAGGTGGGCGTGGCCTTTCTGGACGCGATCAACGGCGGGGCCTTCGCGCCTCGCTGGCGTGGTCCGAACCTGGCCCTCGCCGCCGGCGGATTGGTGCCGGCACAACGCCCGGCAGGCACGCAACCCGGTCAGGGCGTGCGCATCCTCAACGTGATCGACCCTAACCTGGTCCACGACTACCTGGCCAGTGCCGAGGGGGAGAAAGTGATCATCAACCACATCGAACGCAACGCCGGCCGGGTCCGGCAGATCGTGGGGGCCTGACGATGTATGAGATCGGTGCCAGCTACGGACACAATGCGCTGCTGCGACGGGTGCGTGACATCCTGCGTGGCTATCCGTCATTCACGGTGCCAGCTTACATCGGCGCAGGCAATGGACGCCTGACCAATATCGGAACCTACAGCGCCACCCCATACGAGACCTGGACGTTGACCTGTACTGCCGCAGGTCCCGCCGCTACCTTCAGCGTCGGCGGAAGCGTTTCAGGTGCGAAGGCTGCCGCCACCGTGGGAACGGCCTACGACAACGGCCTCATCCAGTTCTTGCTGGTTGGCGGCACCGTCGATTTCCAGGTCGGCGACCAGTTCACCTTTTCGATTCAGGAGAATGGCCTGGTCACCACCGGGCAGGTCTGGACCGAGCAGCGGTTCACCGATGACGGGACGACGGTGGAACTGATCACCGCCGGTCCTGGACTTTCGGGCACCGAGGAGATCTATATCGGTTTCCAGAGTTATGAAAACGTGCCCAGCGACTATTACAACTGGCGCGTGGCCACCTTCACCGGGTTTCTGCCCAGCGACCCGTTCAAGAACCAACCTGGCTATTCCGGTAATCGCGCCGTGCTGCTGTGGAACCAGGTCATCGATTACTGGATCATCGCCAATGGCCAACGCTTTGCTCTCGCCGCCCGGGTTGGCAACACCGATGTCTATACGGGTTGCTACCTCGGCAAATATTTCTTCTACGGCACGCCGGGGCAAATGCCGTATCCGGTCGTGGCGATCAGCGCCTATTCCAGTGACGCGGCCATCAAGTATTCCGATACATCCTCATCCCATGTCATGGCGTACAAAGGCAACAGCAACCTCCTGTTGCGCCGCATCGACGGGAGCTATGTCTCGCCGGAATGTTGGCCCTGGAACAACGGGGTACGCCCACGTAACACCAACGCCGATGCCGCCAATCCCAATGGGGAATATGTCGTACTCCCCATCATCATGAACCGTGCGGCGGATGGCATCTACGGTGAGCTGGATGGCGTAGTGTTCGTGCCCGACTACAACATGAGTGTCGAGAGCGAGATCACCATCGGCACAGATACCTACAAAGTCTTTCAGAACATCTTTCGAACCGGCGCCAAACAGTACTACGCGCTCAAGCTGGCCTGAGGAGCTGATATGCCATTCCAGACCGGGACCGTACCCGACGCGGCGGTGCTCAAAACCACGATCGAGAACTTCGCGGCGGCCAACGGCTACACGCTGACCGGTGGCATCCTGTCGGATGGGAGCACGAGCAATGTGCGGCTGACCTCTTACGAGGGGGATGCCGGTACTCCGGCCATCCACGACACCATCAAGATCGAGGGCTCGCTGACCGCCGATTTCAGTCTCGACAACTGTCCGCAATGGGCCAGGCTCTATGCGCCCCAGGCGCACTGGCCGGTGACCTACTTCCTGTTCGCCCACGCCAATCCGCTGCTCATCACTTGCGTCATCCAGTACAACGTCAACGTGCATCAATGGCTGCAATTCGGCCAGATCACTCTGGTTGGCGGACTGGTGGGGGGAGCCTATTTCGGGGCCAGCCTGAACGCGGCCCGGTCCGATGACGAGGTGTACATGGCGCTCACTGCCGGGAGCGACAGTGGGTATCGGAACGATCCGAACGGGGCGCCTTTCTGGAATGCCACCAACCACGATCACTATTTCGGGGGATATGACCCCAAGCGCCATACGTTTCTGCATCTGGAAATCGACGGCAGCCCCAAATGGCCCGGTGCAGGACAGGAATATGGCAAATACCCGTCGTTCCCTAATTACGCCCACCCGTTACTGGACCGCCAACCACAGGCACTCACTGGCGAGGCCGTATTGATCCCGTACTGGCTGTGGGTCGATCGCGGTGGCGGCTTTCAGTCCTATATTGGCGAGATCGTGCATATCCGGGCGATGAGAATCACCCACTTCGAACCCGGCGACATCGTTTCCCTGGGGCCAGACCGCTGGATGGTGTTTCCCTGGCATAAGAAAGACACGACGCACCCCAACGGAGGGCGAGCGGGTTATTCCCAAGGTTACGTCCCCTATGGCACGGGCACGCTCGGTTGGGCCATTGCCTACGACGGTCCGTAAATGGCGCTGTTCATCGGGTTCACTGTCTCGTCACCGCGCTCAGGCGAGCTGAACATTCACCTAACGCCGTCGCTCAACCTGTTCACCCTGGATTATTGGCCGGCGCGACCGCAGCCGTTGTCGTCCACTCGCAACGCGCACGGCGCGGCGATCGCCCGCTATGCACCTGCCAGGCCGACAGTGACCGCCCGAGCCGGCGCCGGAGTGGCGCCATCGTATTTTCGGGACTACTACAATCGCGTCCATGTCCGGCCGGCGCGCATTGCGCTGGGCAACGTGCTCTCGTCCCAGAGTCGCCAGATCGAGGTCTGGAATGCCCACTTGTCCTCCAGAGCACTCGGGTCGATTGCAGCGACCAACGCCGATGGCCTCACGCTGACCGGCCCTCAGCCCGCGCCCACGACATTCCAGGCACTGGAGAGCCGTGACTACACCTTGGCCATCTCCAATGTCGGCTCGCCGACCGTCAATGCCGCCTTCCGCTTCGCATTCACGGGCGAGACCCCGGTGCTGCGGGTGACGGGCAATCGGGTGTCGATCTGGCGCGTGCGACCGAATTGGGAGCAAGGCATCCGCGAGCACTGGGAGTGGCTGACCGATGTGCTCACCGCCCACAACAACCGGGAGCAGCGCGTCAGGCTGCGTGGTAAGCCACGGCGCAGCATCGAGTTCGACATTCTGCCACTCGAACAGGATCGGCAATGGCTGGAGAACGCCCTGTGGCGTTGGCAGGCTCGCACTTTTGCCGTGCCACTCTGGACTGACCGCCGCCACCTGACTCAGCCTGCCGCCGCCGGCACCGCCACATTGAATCTCGACACGAGGGATGCGGAGTTTGAGGTGGGCGGGCTGGTGATCCTGTTGGCCAACGGCATCGCCGAAGCCGGCGAGATAACCGCCATCACGGGCGGCAGTCTCACGCTGAAAACCCCGCTGCAATCGGACTGGCCAGCCAGCACCGCGGTTTGGCCGGCCCGGCTCGGCATGATCGGGGATCGGCAGACGCTGGATCGGCTCACCGACACCATGAGCCGGGCCGTGGTGCGCTTCGACTTCGAGGACGCGGGCCAGGCGTTCACGGCCCAGGACTCGGCCGCCAGCTATCGCGGCTGGCCTGTGTTCGAGGACGGGCCAAACTGGGTGGAGGACCTGCAGCAGGAGTACCAGCACAAGGTCCGCCAGTACGACTGGCGCACGGGCGACCGCTTTGTGGAGTACCAGGCCGAGGTGCCGAACCAGCTGCAGTCGTTCCGCTGGACGCTGAACGGGCGTGCGGCCATCGACGCCTTCCGGCGGTGGCTGTACGCCCGCGCCGGCCGCTTGGTGCCGTTCTGGTTCCCGCAGCCGTCCAACGACCTGACCGCGACCCAAATCATCGGCGCCGGTTCCACCCAGCTCACCGTTCGCCACGCCAACTATGCCCTGTTCGCCCAGGGACAGCCCGGGCGTCAGGACATCCGCATTCAGCTGCGCGACGGCACCGTGCTCTACCGGCGCATCGTCGCGGCCTCCGAGGCACCATCGGGTACGGAGGAGCACCTGCAACTGGACGCGGCGCTGTCTGCCACCGCAGCGACCAACCCGGCCGACATCGTGCAGATTTCCTACCTCCAGCCGTGCCGGCTCAACCAGGACGCGGTGGAGATTATCTGGCATACCGACCAACTGGCCGAGTCGTCGGCAATCATCAGGAGCCTGAACGATGGCGTTTGACCTGCTCGAGAAATCCGCCGCCAATGGGGCGCCCGTCGAACTCTACGAGTTCACCCTGGGGCCGAACCACTGGCGCTACACCTCGGCCGACGAGGATCAGGTGATGAACGGGCAGACCTACACCCGCGCGCCGGTGCGACGCTCAAAGCTGGAGTTCAGCGAAGAGCTCAACCGCGCCAACCTCAAGATCCACCTGCAGCGCGACAACCCGGTGGCCGACCTGTTCCGGCTGTACCCGCCGGGCGCCGTGGTGCTCGTCAGGGTTTGGCGTCGGCACCGGGGCGACGGCGAGTTCGTGTTGCTGTGGCACGGGCGCGTGCTCAACTGCGAGTTCGTCGGCGGCGAGGCGGTCCTGCACACCGAGCCGGCGCTGACATCGTTGCGCCGCAACGGCCTCCGCCGGTTCTACCAGCGGCAGTGCCCGCACGTGCTCTACGGTCCGGCCTGCCGGGTGGCGCAATCGAGCTATCGGGCGAGCGGCGCGCTCACGGTGGTATCCGGCGCGCATGTCGAGCTCACGGCCGCCGGCCTCCAGGCGGACGGCTACTACGCCGGCGGCATCCTCTCCTGGGGCAGTCAATCCGGCGTGGTCGAGTCGCGCATCATCCTGTCGCATGTCGGTACCGCGCTGACGCTGGCCGCGCCCATCCAGGACCTGGCCGTGGGCGACACCGTGGACATCTACCCAGGCTGCGACCACACGCTGGCAACCTGCGACACGCGGTTCGGCAACGCCGACAACTACGGCGGCTGGCCCTTCATTCCGGGCAAGAACCCGTTCGGTGGCACGACACTGTTCTGAGGAGGCAATGCGATGTGGAGCTACCTGATTCAGTTCATCGTCACAGCGGTGCTCAGCTATGTGCTGGCACCGAAGCCGAAGGTTCAGAACGCGACCCCCGCATCACTCCAGGACTTCGACGTACCCACGGCCGACGACGGTCGGCCGGTCCCGGTGGTGTTCGGCACCGTGGTCATCCGGGGGCCGAACGTGGTCTGGTACGGCGACCTCTACGCCGAGCCGATCGTCAAGAAGGGCGGGAAGAAATGATCGTGGTGACGCTGAAGGACGCGCGCGAGTTGGGGTACTGCAGCCGCGGCATGCGCGACTGGTTCCAGCGCCACGGGCTGGACTGGTCGCGGTTCATCCGTGAGGGCCTGCCGGCGGATGACCTGCTCGCCACCGGCGATGCCATGGCCGGGGCCCTGGTGGAACATGTGAGGGGACGTGATGGGCGGTAGCAGCAAGGCGGCCGTTGTCGGCTACAAATACCACCTGGGCATTCACTTCGCCCTGTGTCACGGGCC
>CAZRSM010000537.1:0-3674 GCA_964602755.1 uncultured Planctomycetales bacterium | reverse complement strand
CGCGGCGGCCCGGCCGGCCAACACGCGGCGCCGCTGAGAGCCAGTGGCGCGCTGGGTGAGCTGCCGCGGGCCATGCTCGACGTGCTGTACTGGAACACGCTCTACGACGGGCGGCGTGAGCTGGTCGTCTCGCCGGTCAGTCGCGACTGGTGCATCGACTGGCGCGGCCCGATCGTCTTCTGCTGGGACACCTTCTTCGCCGCCCTGACCGCCAGCTATGAGTCGCCCGAGCTGGCCCGGTTCAACTTCGAAGCCGCCCTGGCCGCCGTCGACGAGCTGGGTTTCGTGCCCAACTACTACATGGCCCACGGTGCCGCTTCGCGCGACCGCTCGATGCCGCCGCTGGGGGCCCACTACATCTGGAAAACGCAGGCGCCCCGGCCCGACGTGGCCTGGCTGGCTGAGATTTACCCGCGCCTGCGGCGCTGGCACGCGTTCTGGACCGCGCACCGCGCCGGCAGCGCCCCGGGGCTGTTGGCCTGGGGATCCAATGCCGAGCCGGCCTACGACTTTCCCGAGCTGGTGCCTTACAACCCCACCTTGCGCCACAGCTACCGCGCCGCCCGCTGGGAGTCCGGCCTCGACAACTCGCCCATGTACGACGACGTCGAGTTCGACCCGCAGGCCCAGACGCTGCGGCTCGACGACGTCGGCCTGACCAGCTACTACGCCCTGGACTGCGAGGCCCTGGCGCACATCGCCGAGTGCCTGGGCCGCGACGCCGAGGCCGCCGCTTATCGCGACGAGTACGCCCAGGTGGCCCGGGCCATCAACGAGCACCTGTGGGACGAGCAGTCCGGCATCTACTGCAACCGCCACTTCGACGGGCGGCTGTCGCGGCGCTGGTCGCCCACGTCGTTCTTCCCGCTGCTGGCCGGCGCAGCTCCGCGGCAGCGTGCCGAGCGCCTGCTGCGCGAGCACCTGCTCAACCCCGATGAGTTCTGGGGCCGGTGGGTCATCCCGTCGATCGCCCGCCACGACGCCGCCTACCACGACAACGACTACTGGCGCGGCCGCATCTGGGGACCGTTCAACCTGCTGGTCGCCGAAGGGCTGCGGCGCTACCGCTTCGACCGCGCCGCGGCCGGGCTGGCCCAGAAAAGCCTGCACCTGTTCGCCGAGAACTGGCGCCGCGACGGCGGCGTATACGAGAACTACAACGCCGAGACCGGCGCCGGCGGCGACGTCTGGAACGCCGCCCGCCTCTACCACTGGGGCGGCCTGCTGGTGGCCCTGGCGATCGGCGAACTGATCGACGTCGAGCCCGCCGGATCTTTGCGCTTCGGCTCGCGCCATTTTCCCGCCGCCGGGATCGAGAACGTGCATATCGCCGGTAAGCGCTACGATGTGCAGCTCGTCGAGAAGCTGCGCGTCGGCTGCGACGGGCAGCCGCTGCTGGAGTGCTCGACGCGCGCCGCAGTACGTGTGCCGCTGGCCCACCGCGGGCAGGCGGCGCTCGAGATCGACCCCGCCGGGCCGGGCCGGCTGACCGTCTTCCAGCCGCCGGCCGCCTGGCCGGCGCTGGTCGGCCAGCGGCGCATCGAGCCGCGCGTGCGCGCCGACCGGATGGTCTACGAGTGGTAGACACTGCCGCCGGCGCGCGCCGTCAGGTGCGTCAATGGCCGGCACTACGGGCAATTCTGTATTGCCGCGGCGCCGCAGACCGATAACAATCGGGCACACGTATACCGGTCAAACAGGGCTGGCAACCACAGGAGAACTGGTCATGCGCAGAATGCTGGCGTTAGTGACGCTCGCGCTGCTGGTGGCCCAGACGGCGCCGGCGGACGAGGAATTCGACCAGCTCGTCAAGAGCTTCGAGCAGGCCCAGCGAGCCTGGTACAAGGAGTTGCAAAAGCATCGCAAGCCCGACGGCTCGATCGACTGGGAGGCCGAAGACCTCCCGCCCGTGCCGCAGGAAACCTTCCTGCCCAAGTTCCGGGCCTACGCCGAGAAGCACGCCGGCAAACCTGCCGCCATCCCGGCCCTGGTCTGGATACTCAACGAAGGTGCCGGCGACATGCCGGGCGAGCCGGCGTCCGACACGCGCTGGGCGCTCGATCAGTTGATCAAGAATCATGCCGCCGACCCGGCCCTGCGCGATCAGATGTTCGAGCTGGGCTATACGCACTACATCGTCGGCAAGGCACCGCTGGTGAAGTTCTACGACAAGGTGATCAAGACCAACCCCGATCGGCAGACCGTGGCCGGGGCGTTGTTCAACCTGGCCTCGATCTACTACGCCGAGTCGATCGACGAAAAGGACAAGCTGCACAACCCCAAGAAGGCGGCCGAGCTGTTCCGCAAGGTGGTCAAGGAATACGGCGACACGCCGGTGGCCAAGTGGGCAGCCGGCTACGTCTACGAGATCGAGCACCTGCAGGTGGGCATGAAGGCCCCCGATTTCGAGGGTCAGGACGTCGACGGCAACACCATCAGGCTCTCGCAGTTCCGCGGCCAGGTGGTAGTGCTGGACTTCTGGGGCTTCTGGTGAGGGCCCTGTCGCGCGATGATCCCGCACGAGCGTGAAATGGTCGGACGACTCAAGGACAAGCCCTTCACGCTGCTGGGGATCAACAGCGACGAGAGCCGGTCGGCTCTGCGAAAGATCATTGCCGAACAGAAGATCACCTGGCCCAACATCTATGATGGCCCGCCGGGGCAGGGCAAGATCGCCCGGGCATGGAACGTCCGCGGCTGGCCCACCATCTACGTCATCGACCACGAGGGCATCATTCGCTACAAGGACCTGCGCGACAAGCAGCTCGAAGACGCCGTCAACAAGCTGCTCAAGAAAGTGCCCGGGAAGAAAGCTCAGCCGGCGCCCTGATACCCCGCCGCGGGGCCTCGGGCGAGAAGTCACGGTAGAAGTCTACACCACAACGGCCCGCACGTGCCGCTCAGGCGCCGCGCGGGCCGCTGGTGCATGTGCCGACTCTCCCGGCGGACTGCCTACCCTTCCTTGAGCGCCTTGAGGATGTCGGTGATCATCTGCTTGGCGTCGCCGAAGAGCATCGTGGTGTTCTCCAGGAAGAACAGCGGGTTCTGGATGCCGGCGAAGCCCGGGTTGAGGCTGCGCTTGCAGACCATCACCGTCTTGCACTTGTCGACCTCGAAGATCGGCATGCCGTAGATCTGGCTGTTGGGATCGTCGCGGGCGCTGGGGTTGACCACGTCGTTGGCCCCGATGATCAGTGCCACGTCGGTTTGCGGCAGCTCGGGATTGATTTCCAGGTCGTAGAGCAGCTCGTAGTCCACGTTGGCCTCGGCCAGCAGCACGTTCATGTGTCCCGGCATGCGGCCGGCCACCGGGTGAATCGCGAACTTCACGTCGACGCCCTTCTCACGCAGCAGGTCGGCCAGCTCGGCCACCACGTGCTGCGCCTGGGCCACCGCCATGCCGTAACCCGGCACGATCACCACGCTCTGGGCCGCTTCGAGCACCATGGCCGCCTCTTCGGCGTCCATCTTGCGCACCGTCAGCCCCTCCTGGGCCTGGGTGCTGCCGGCGGCGGCGATGTCCTGCCCGAACCCGCCGGCCAGTACGTTGAGCAGCGAGCGGTCCATGGCCTTGCACATGATGTTGGTCAGAATCAGGCCCGACGCACCGACCAGCGAGCCGCTGATGATCAGACCGGTATTCTCCAGCACGAAGCCGGTCGCACAGGCCGCCA
>CAZRSM010000536.1:0-4544 GCA_964602755.1 uncultured Planctomycetales bacterium | reverse complement strand
TGCGGCCTGCTGGCGGCCAGGACGCTGCCGCGCCGGCGCTGCAGGTAATCGGCGGGCCAGCCATCATCCGGCTGGCCGACGCGGGTGCCCTGGGCAAGCGTCGGCTTGACCGTGTCCAGCGTTTGCGCGACGCTCCCGGCGAAGCGGCCCACACGGGCAAGTTTCACTTGCCCCTGGAACCCACGCGCCCCGACCGTCCCCCCTCCCGGGGGGACTTGCAGGTGGGCGAAGCCAGGTGACACCAGCCGCCAGAGAATAGCCGCGCCGGGTGCCCATCCACGGGGCAGGCCCGGGCGGCTCGGTTCCAGGTGCGGACTCCGCGGCCGGGCCTGGCCACCTTCGCCCACTACGGGCGGCCCAGGAGCATCTCGAGGAACTCGCGGTCTTCGAAGCCGCGTTCGCTCTCGCCTTGCCGCACAATCACCAGTTCCATCGACGGGATGATGTAGAGCCGCTGCTTGCCGGCGCCGGCGGCCATCACCAGGTCGCTCGGGCCGTCGGGCCAGATGAATGGCCGGCCGGGATCTTCTTTGAGCCGCCCGCCGGGACCGCGCCGGAGCGGCCGGAAGCGTCGGGGGCGGTTGCCCGCGCGGCGGCGCAGCTCGGCCGGGCCGGGTTTCTGGTTGAGCCAGAACGTCAGCCCGTAGGCGCCGTTGGCCTGGCTGCCTTTGAAACACTCGGCCAGCAGCTCGGCCGAGACGATCTGTTTGCCCTGATAGCGGCCGCCGTTGCGGATGAACTCGCCGAACCTGGCCCACTCGCGCGCCGTGAGAAAGGCTCCGAAGGGCATGGTGGGGTTGCCGGCCCGGTCGCGCAGCCAGTAGCTCACGTGGATATCCAGCGGATCGAGGATGCGTTGCTGGAGATAGTGCAGCGGATCGGGGTCGCGGCCGGCGGCAGCCAACTTGCGCTTGAGCAGCTCGCCGAATACGCACAGGTGGCTGGGGCCGTAACGAAACCTGCGGCCCGGTTCGCTGAGGGTCTCGACCCCGAGGGCCAGGCGGTACTTGTCGCCGCCGGGGCCGCGCAGCAGCTCCTGGGCCGGATCCAGGCCGCTGGTGAAGTTGAGAAGCTGCCTGACGGTGATGCGCGACTTGCGGGGATCGTCCTGCCACTCGGTGATGGTGGCGCCGACGCGCTCGTCGAGCTGGAGCAAGCCGTCTTCGACGGCGGCGACGGCAGCCACGCCCCAGAAACTCTTGGTGCCGCTGGCGAGGCGGTGGGCGCGGCCGGCGGTGTAGCCGTTGTGGTAGGCCTCGAAGATGATCCTGCCCCGGCGCATCACCAGCACGCTGGCCCCGTCGGCGGCGCGGGAATACTCGGCGGCGCGCCGGAAACGCGCCTGTTCGTCGGAGGGGGGCCAGCCGTCGGGCGGTTGGGCCGGGCAGCCGGCCGTGACGAGGACCGTCAGGGCCAGCACGGGGGCGATCGGCAGCGGTGAACCGGGCATGTCTCTGGTCTCCTGCGTGCGGGGCTGCTACGGCCGCCATCGGGTTCAACGGGCTGCGGCACGGGTTGTTGCCTTGCCGGCCGGGTTCTCCCGGGCCTTATCAGACGGTCTGCTAAAGCGGATGCTTGCGGTGAGCCGATTGATTGTTGGCCGACCGTCTCCAGGGAGGAGTTCACGTGACCGCTTCCGCTATTCCCGTCGAGCAGACACATGTTGGTTTTCGGCCGGATCGGCCGCCGACCGTCCGCCAGCCGCGGGTGGCGCACCGCGTACCGTGCACGCTGGCGGTGCTGGAGCGCGGCGGGCCGGGCGGGGCCGTCCTGAGCGGCCAGACGGTGAACGTCTCGGCCGGCGGCCTGGCGGTGCAGCTCGGCTGCCCGCTCGAGCAGGGGCTGGCGGTGGCGGTGGTGTTGCCGGGCAGGGACGGGGGCCGCCGGGAACTGGTCGGGCGCGTCGTGCGCTCACGACAGGTCAACGCCGGTACCTACGAGGTGGGAATTCGCCTCGACGGCGACCGGCCGCGCGACCCGGTCTGAGGGGCGGGCACCCCTGTATTATAGGACGTTGGTGCCGGGTAAGGGGGCAGGGCGGAATCCCGCGATATTTTGCTTGACTCCCGCGGCGGCAGCGGCCTATATTGGGGCTGCAAGTTCGGTCGAGTCACGGCATCCGACACTCGTAAACCGAGGAGGAGAGAGAGTCATGTCGATCCGTAAATCGTGGATGGGGAAAGGAAGCCTGGTCGCGCTGTGTGCGCTCATGTCCGTCTCGCTGGCCAGTGCCGATCTTCCGGAAATCATGTTCGAACTGACGGCCGACGCCGGCCCGATCAGCGTGACGATTCCGATCCCGAGTGCGTGGGGCACCTACGATCCGGAGACGCAGATCTGGTCCTGGACGCTGGAGAACGACCTGCCGTTCGAGGCCAACGGCCAGGTGGTGGCGACGCTGACCCAGTTCGACGTGATGGTCCGCGAGGACCCCGAGGTCAATCTGAACTTCGCGGTGCAGGCCGGCGCCGGCGATACCACCTTCAGCATCGCCTCGGCCCTGCTGACTTTCGCGCCGATCAGCAACGCCCAGGGCATCGCCTCGGCAGCCATGACGATCACCGACCAGAACGGCGACGGGGCGATGCTCACCGGCATCGGGGCCACCGGCGGTGCCTACCTGGCGCAGTACAACGGCTGGGCCGGCGACCCGATCAACGGTCCCAGCGGCACGACCTTCCACGAGGGTATCACCAACATCATGGCGGATCCCTGGATGCAGGGTACCGCGAGCACCGGCCAGGGGTGGACCGCCATCAGCGACACGGTCAACGACATGAGCGCCCTGATCAGCTTCTCGCTGACGGGCCAGGACCTGGCCAGCGGCACCAGCCATTACGAGATCGTTCCGGAGCCGGCCGCCGGTATGTTGCTGATCGTCGCCGGCCTGTTCGCCGCCCGGCGCCGGAGCTAGGGACGCGGTAGGCTGTAATCGCTAGTGGGATGGCAGGTTCGCGCCGGCCGGCGCGGGCCGGTACTGGAGAGGAGAGAAAGGCATGGGTGGGAGCAGACTCACCAGGACGCTGGCGGCGACCCTCACGGCGCTGGTGGTGGCCGGGGCGATGGCCGGAAGCGTCTCCGACGTGATATTCCGCATCGACGTGGACAACGGCATCGAAAGCGCCAGCTTCGAGGTGAACGTCAACAGTCCACACGTCAGCTACGATCCGATGACCAACACCTGGTCGTGGGACAGCAGCATGCAGTTCATCGACCTGGGCAACGTCGCCTCGCTCGACCAGGCCACGCTGACGATCGTCGGTGATCCACAGATCTCGCTGGGCTTCGCCCTGACGGCCGGGGCCCACGACACGACCGTGACCATCACCAGTGCGGTGCTGAGCTTCGCGCCGCTGAGCAACGCCGAGGGTGTCGCGTCGGTGGCGATGACGGTCACCGACAACAACGGCAACGGCGCCACGGCCACCGGCGTGGGCGGCAGCGGCAACAGCGCGTACGCGGCCTTCTACAATGTGCCGCCCGGCAGCATCTTCGGCGAGTTCATCGACTCGGTCACGGCGCCGCCCGGCATGTCCGGCACCAGCGGCGGGAACACTGGCGGGTTCGTCCCGTTTCCCGTGGCGGTTTCGAGTATGCAGGTGCAGTACAGCTTCGTGCTTTCCGCCGGCGACCAGGCCAGCGGCACCAGCAACTACGTCGTCATTCCCGAGCCTGCCGCGCTGGCCCTGTTGCTGGTCGGCGCCGTCACGGTGCTCGGCCGGCGGCGGTGATACACGCGCGCGGCTCGTGGAACCGGAGGTGGTCCCGGGACGCGGCCGCCGAGTTTTTGAATCCGATACGAGTCCCTGCTGGGCGCCATCCGCCCAGCGGCGCAGGCCTGGAGAGCTCCGCGCAGCGGCGTTCTCCGGGCTCGCTAAGGGAGCTGTGTGGCAGTGCCCGGCAGCACCCGCCGGGGCGCCTGTCACGACACGAGACGGCAAGCGTGGGGGGGGAGGTGACAAGTCATGGACCGTTCACGAGTCCGTAACCACCGCAGCCTGCTGGCGGGCCTGATGGGTTGCCTGCTGGTCTGTGGTGCCCAGGGCGGGATTTCCGCCACCGTCTTCTCGATCACGGCCAGCAACGACTCCGGAACCGGCAGTTTCAGCGCCGAGTTCGCGGACGGGACGTTCGATCCCGGCGCCGGCGTGTACTCCTGGACGCTGGCCGCCCCGGTGGACCTCGTCGACCAGAACGACCCGGGGGTGGTGGTCGCCCGGCTGAGCTCGGCGACACTGACCATCGACCTGCTACCCAGTCCGAGCATGACGCTCATGCTGGGAGTCGAGTCCGGGAGCACCAACACCGAGTTCCATGTCGATTCCGCGGTGGTGGACTTCCCGACCAGCAATCCCGGCCAGGCCGAGGCGCGTTTCTTCGCCGCCGGCCAGCTCTGGGACGTGGGTAGTGACGGGGCGTTTTTCGTGGGGCTTGGCAGTCCGGGCATCGGTGCGTTCCGGTCGCTGTACAACGGTGTCCACCCGAACGGGACGGTGTTCAGCCACCTGCTCTCGGCGATCCAGATCGCCGGCGGCGGCACGGCG
>CAZRSM010000535.1:0-4748 GCA_964602755.1 uncultured Planctomycetales bacterium | reverse complement strand
CGCTGTTCCTGCTGCTGCTGGGCTGCGGCCTGATCTTCTCGGTCGCCACCAGGTTCGTCCAGTGGCGCATCCTGACGCACGGCTACGCCTGCATCCGCGGGCACTACGACCGCCCCGACGACACCGGCCACATCAACCACTTCCAGGCCCTGTGCGCCGCCCTGTCGGCCACCGTGGGACTGGGCAACATCGCCGGCGTGGCGGTGGCCATCTCGCTGGGCGGCCCCGGTGCGGTCTTCTGGATGTGGGTGGTCGGCCTGTTCGGCATGGCCCTCAAGTTCATGGAGTGCACGCTGGCGGTCATGTTCCGCGACGTGCGCGACGTGCCCGACCCCGGCGCCCCGGCCCTGGTCGAGCAGGACGTCGAACAACACGCGCTCGAATACCCCGACCAGCACGACCAGCACGGCCCGACGCCCCCGCCGACCGCCCGCGGCGAAGTGCGCGGCGGACCGATGTGGTACATCCAGAAGGCCCTGGTCGAGCCGCTGCGGGCCAGGGGCAACGTGCTGTGGGTCATCTTCAAGGTGCTGGCGGTGCTCTTCGCGGTCTCGACGATGCTCAACTCCTTCGGCGGCGGCAACATGTTCCAGGGCTGGAACGTCGCCAATACGCTCAAGAGCTACTTCAACGTGCCGCAGGTGATCTCGGCCACCGTGGTCTCGGCGCTGGTGGCGCTGGTGATCATCGGCGGCATCAAGCGCATCGGTAACGTCGCCTCCAGGCTGGTGCCGTTCATGTGCGTGGTCTACGTGGCCGGGGCGCTGTACGTGATCCTGGCGCACGCCGCCGACATCCCCACCTATCTGGCGCTGATCTTCAAGGCGGCCTTCACGCCCCAGGCCGGCACGGGCGCCTTCGCCGGCACGACCATGTGGATCGCCTTCGAGCAGGGTCTGCGGCGGGCGTGCTTCTCGAACGAAGCCGGCGAAGGCTCGGCCGCCATGGCTCACGCGGCGGCCAAGACCGAAGAGCCGATCCGCGAAGGCGTCGTGGCCGGCATCGGCCCATTCATCGACACCATCATCATCTGCACCATGAGTGCCCTGGTCCTGCTGATGAGCGGTGCCTGGAACCGCCCGGCGGTGGGCCAGGTGGTGCAGATCGACCAGGACACGGTGGTCGTCCGCTGCGAGGCCCAGCTCTCTGAGAGCATGGCCCCGCTCTACTACGACCGGGTGTTGCCACAAAACGGGCGGGCGCTCGAGATCTACCTGGGCCGCGACGAGAAGGGCCTGTATGAGAAGCTCAGCCTGCCGATCGTGGGCATGGTGGCCGACGAGCAGGCCAGCGGCTGGCAGTCGATCCGCGAGGTGCACCTCGACCTGCGCCAGGTGCCCGAGAAGGACCGCGACAAGATCGGGCAGTTGGCGGTCGGGCAGGCGGCCCACCTGGCCATGGACGGCGCCGACCTGACCGCCTTTGCCTTCGACACCACCATCCAGGGCTTTGGCATGTACATGGTCACGCTGGGCGTGTGCCTGTTCGCCTTCAGCACCATGATCAGTTGGAGCTACTACGGCGAAAAGGGTGCCGAGTACCTCTTCGGGGCCCGCGCCATCCTGCCCTACAAGTTCCTGTTCGTGATCTTCGTGTTCCTGGGAATGGTCCTGGAGAAGTTCTCGACCGTGTACGACTTCTCCGACGGCACGACCGGCCTGATGGTGTGGTGCAACCTGCCCGCGGTGCTGCTGCTGGCGCCCAAGGTGCTGGTCGCCGCCAGGGACTACTTCCACCGCCTCGCCAGCGGCCAGATGCCGCGCCACGACCGTCCGTAGGGCGGGCACCGCTCGCCGCAGGGCGGGCGCCGCACGGTGGGCATTGCCCACCAGGCACACAGGGCGGCCGCAATCAGGCGATCCGCACGGTGGGCATTGCCCACCAGGCACACAAAACGACCGCGATCAGACGATCGGTACGGTGGGCACCGCCCACCACGCACGCAACCCCAGCGCGCGATCAGATCGGTTTGTCCACCGGCTCGCTGGAGACCCGGATGGTCTTGCGGGTGAGGTCGTGGTAGGTGGTGATGTAGCGCACCGTGCGGCTGCGCGAGCGCATCACGATCGAGTGTGTCCGGGCGATGTGTCCGTTGACGGTGACGCCGCGCAGCATGGCGTTGTCGGTGATGCCCGACGCGGCGAACACGATGCCCTCGCCCGAGGCCCTGTCTTCGCTGGTGTAGACCCGGTGGATCTGCTCTTCGTCATACCCCTGCTCGGCCAGGGCCTGGCGTTCTTCGTCGTCACGCGGCCACATGCGCGCCAGTATCTCGCCTCCCAGGCACTTGATCGCCGCGGCGGCTATGACCGCCTCCGGCGAGCCGCCGATGCCCATGTACACGTCGACGCCGCTGTCGGGCATGGACGGCGCGATGGCCCCGGCGATGTCGCCGTCGCCGATCATGCGGATGGCCGCCCCGGTCTTGCGAATGCGCTGGATCAGCTCCTCGTGGCGCGGGCGATCGAGCACGCAGACCACCAGGTCGCAGACGCGCTTGCCCACCTTGAGCGCGATCAGCTCGAGGTTCTGCTCCAGCGGCACGTCGAAACGCACCTGGCCGGTGCCTTCCTTGACCTTCGGGCCGACAGCGATCTTCTCCATGTAGTAGCTGGGCACGGCCGCCAGGGCCTTGTCCTCGACCGAGTCGGTCTTGGCCGCCGCGATCACGCTCAGGGCCCCGGGCAGCCCCTTGGCCGTGAGCGTCGTACCGTCGATGGGGTCCACGGCGATGCACACCGGCGGCGAGCCGGGCTTCCAGGTCCCCAGCTTCTCGCCCACGAAGATGCCGGGCGCCTCGTCCTTGATGCCCTCGCCGATCGTGCATAGGCCCGAAATGTCCATCAGGTTGAGCATTCCCCGGATGGCGTCGGTGGCAGCGGCGTCGGCGGCGTTCTTGTCGCCCTTGCCGATCCAGCGGAAGGCATTGAGTGCGGCCGCCTCGGAGGCCCGCACCAGGTCCAGACCGATCAGGCGTTCCGGTTCCATCTGCGCCTTGAAGGCTTCACGATCGCTTTGCATGGCCATCACCTTTCAGATTCAACTGGATCTGCGTGCGGGGGCCTGCGCCCCTCCCGCACCGCCGGGTCGAGCGGCGCACTGCGACCGGACACCATTGCACCGGCCAGTTAAGGCTAACGCGCCGCCCGCGGGTCCACAAGCCGCGGCAGCAGGCACTCAATTGTCTTGTCAAACCGCCCCCCACACGACACCATGCGCTCGACGACGTCCACTCTATCGGAGCCTGGTCATGTCTCGCTCAATGCCTTCTCGAACACTGGCGATCTGGGCGGCAGTGGCCGGCGGCCTGGCCGCGCTGGCCGCCCCCAATCCCAAACGCATCGTCGCCCGCGTCAACGAAGCCACCAAGCAGGTCCACGCGGTCAGCTACCACGCCCGTACCTGGGGCGAAGGCAGCCTCAAGGGCATCGTCCACGCCAGCGGCGAAGTCCGCGCCCTCGGCAGCGACGAGAACTCCTTGATCGGCCTGCTCATCCGTGTCGACGCCGCCGAGTCCGGCAAACCAGGCCTGCGTCTCGTCCAGCACCGCGACCAGTTCATGCTGCTCGACGACGAGTCGAAGACCTACTACGTCGGCAACTGGTCGGACGCCGCCGCGGCTTTGGGGGTCAGCGGCGAGTGGCTCTGGATGGTCGAGTTCATCCACCCCACGCCCTTCGAGGACGAGCTGAACGCCGATGAGCTGCGTTACGAAGGCCAGCAGGAAGTCGCTGGCGTCAAGTGCCACGTGATCTACGTGATCTATGCGGGCGGTCGGGGCGAATCTCGCTGGTACTTCGGCGTCGAAGACAACCTGCCCCACCGCGTCGACCGCATCTTCGTCGGCGCCGACGGACAGCACGCCATCCGCGTGCTCGAGCTCCGCGACCTGAAAATCAACCCCAGCCTCAGCGAAAAGGAGTTCGTCGTCACGCCACCCGACGACTACAACGTCGCCTCTCTGCCGTTCGACATCGGCGAGCGCGCTCGGCAGCTACTGGCCCGCGGCACACCCGCCCCGGATTGGACGCTGCCCAGGCTGGCCGGCGGCCAGCTCGGGCTGGCCAGCGACCTGCGCGGCAAGGTGGTGGTGCTGGCATTCTGGTCGAGCTGGTGCCGTCCGTGCCGCGCTGAGCTGCCGATGCTTGCTGAGCTTCGCAAGCATTTCGCCGATCGCCCGGTGGAGATTGTCGCCGTCCATATCTGGGAGCAACCGCGGACCGATCTGGCGGCCTTCGTCAAGTCCCACGGCCCGCGCGTGACGGTCTTGCGTGGCGACGACCGCATAGCCCGCGCGTATCGCGTGACCGGGATCCCCTGCTACTATGTTATCGGACCACAGGGCCGCATCGTCTTCGGAATCCAAGGCGCTGCCCGAACCAACGCCACCGCGCTCAAGCGGGCGGTCGAGCAGGCTCTCGAGGCCGGACCGGCCGGCGAGGCCGCGCCCTGAATGCCGCTGCCGGGCCGGGGCTGCGAAGCTCGCAAAAGTACGTGCCGGCCCGCTTGACGCTTTGGCCGGACTGGCGTTATCCTTCATGGTTCGACGTGGCGGCGCCATCATGGTGCGCGCTCAAGGCCGGCGGGCGGTCCGTCGATATGGCCGATCTGATGTCTTAGAGCAGTCGGTAGAAAGACTTAGCAGCAGGTTTGCCCACCAGGAGGTGACTTTTGGCATCGCCGTTGGTCCGCGAAATGTTGGAAGCGGGTATCCACTTCGGCCACCATTGCAGCCGGTGGAACCCGAA
>CAZRSM010000534.1:0-14351 GCA_964602755.1 uncultured Planctomycetales bacterium | reverse complement strand
AACCTGCGGCTGGATCACCTCCTTTCTAGAGGATATCTAGATCGTGGCGCCGCAAGGTGCTGCGAAGATGTCAGCGCACTCTCAGCCGCATCTAACGGTGCGGCGGTCGTCGGGGTGACCCGCGGCCCGGCTGGCGTCCACCGTTTCTTGAATCAAGAGGCCCGTCGCCACATGCGACGGGCCTTCCTTTTTGCGCCCCCTGCCCCTCCTTACCTCCGCACCCGACCGAAAAATGCTCGCCTGCCGGCCACAACCGCTTACAATGCCCTGGCAGCGCGTCTCACGTCGCCACCCAGGAGCCAAACCCCCATGCTTCCGAACGACCCCCAACCCGCCGACGGTTCCCACGACGAATCCGCGGACATCGCCGCCCGGTCGATCGCCCGCTGGGTCAGGCGCGTCGCCATCAGCATCGTGGTGCTGCTGGTAATCGCGGTGGTACTGCGCTTCTGGTGGGGCCACAGCGCCCAGCAGCGACTGGACAGCCTGCTGGCCCAGTACCGCGCCGCCGGCGAACCGATCAGCATTGCCGACTTCCAGCCTCCTGAGGTCCCCGACGACCAGAACGCCGCCCTGCTGCTGAGCCGGGCCGTCGCGCAATTGCCCCCCTGCCCCTCAACGACGCCCAGCTCAAGACCTTCCTGATCGACCCACAGGCCGTGCCCCAGCACCTGGCTGCGGTCGGCGACTGGGTCTCTCAGGCCGACCCGGCGGTGAGGCAACTTGCGCGCGCAGTCATGTCGTGATGTTCCCGGCAACAATCCCCCACGCCGATCGTTTGACACGGCGATCAACGGCGCTCCCGCGGCCGAAGCAACGCAACTGCATAACCAGACGTGTCACCGGGACAGGCACTCAGGTGCGGTCAAGCCGCGCCGGGGGCGTGGCGCGCCCCCGTGCACTCACAACGTATTCATCGAGGCGCAACCGCCGGGCAGACCGCGCCCACCACCGACGATGCCGTTTCTGAACCGACCATGAAGATCTTCTATGGCGAGGTGGTCTGGAACATCCTGCACGCTCCGCTGGTTCGTGGCACGACGTCGTATGTGCCCGACATCGAGCCGCTGTATCTGGCGGCCGGGCCGCGGCAGGTGGTCGGTGTCGCCTTTCATCCCAATGACTGGCTGGATAATTCCGCCGCCATCCTGGAGTGCTTCGACTTCCTGGCATCTCAAGACCCGGCCGGCGCACGCAGCGTTACCGCACGCGAGCTGCTGGGGGCCATGGTGATCCCCGGCGACTTCGACATCGACCAGGACGTCGATCTGGCCGATCTGGCGCTGCTGCTGCAGTCCTTCGGCTACTGCGCCCCCGAGGCGGGCTGTTCCGAACAGGTCGACATGGACGGCGACGGCTGCGTGGATTTGTCCGATCTGAGCCTGTTCATGGCGAATTACGGCCTGCGCCTGGCGGGAACGTGATACGCGCTGCGCCCGGTGTGCCGCGCGCGGCCGGCCACCACGGTGGGCTACAGATGTCCGTCGGCATGGCGCAGGGTGGGCACCGCCCACCACGAACGCATCCCGGCGACGCCCGCCAGAAACCGCCAAGGGCGCCAAGACGCCAAGGAAATGCCAGGGGCGCCTCTCCCTTCGTCCCTACGTCCCTGCGTCCCTGCGTCCCTTCTCTGCAGGGTGGCCACCGCCCGCCACGAATGCTCAATGCGTCAGAGCATACAGAATGATGTTGGCCGTCAGCTTGCGGGCGTCTTCGTCCACCAGCCCGCGGCAGCCGTAGCACACATGCCCGTCCAGGCCGCAGCCCAGCGCGTATGGGCTGTAGACGATCACCAGTCGTCCGTCGATGCTCAGGCCCCACAGCTCGGGTGTGTTCAGCTCCGGATGCTCGGCCAGGACCGCCGGTTTGTAACCTACGCGCCGCAGGTCGAACCCCGGTCGGCCGGCCAGCAGCGGGTGATCGGCCGGCAGCTTCTCCAGCCGCGCCTCGGGGAACATGCGCGCCACCAGCGCGCGGAACGCCGCGTCGAACTCGCGCCGCCCGCAGCAGGCATCGGCCAGCAGGAACCCGCCGCGGCGCAGGTGGGCCGCCAGCGCGGTCGCCTCGGCGTCTGAGAGCTCGAAGCGGTAGTGGCCGGTCAGGTACAGAATCGGGCAGGCGTAGAGGTCGGGGGCGGTCAGGCGGACGGCGCGGTACTGCGGCACCACGTCCAGATCGAGCTGGCTGCGCAGAAAGTCGGCGAACTTCACCAGCGCCTGCGAATCGGGATGCCAGTCGCCGTCGTAGACCACCTGGGCCAGTTGCAGCGCATCGCCCGGTGGCGGGCCCGGCTGCTGGGCAGACCGCTCGGGCAGGCTGACCACGTCCAGCCGGTCGCGCAGTGCCTGGCGTCCGGTGGCGAAGGCCGCGATGTTGGTGCCCAGCCTGAAGGCCGCTTCGCTGAGCTCCGCGACGTCGCCCTGCTCCCACAGGCACGACATGTCGCGCGGGGCGAAGATCACGCTGGTGCGACAGCCCACATCGAGCCCGCGCAGGCCCGCCGGCGGCAGGTCGTAATAGGCGCTGTAGATCGGATGGTCGCGGTCCAGCTCCCGCAGAGGGACGCCGGGAAAGGTGCGCGCCGCGAAACGCTCGAACGCCGCGGCGAACTCGGCCTTGCTGCAGCAGGCCTCGACCAGCAGCGTACCGCCCTGCTCCACGTAGCGGCGGATCTTCTCGCGCGCGGCGTCGTCGAAGTTGGGGAACTTGTGTCCCTGCATGTACAGCAGCGGCGCCGCGAGCCAGTCTTCCAGCGGCGCATCGAAGTCGACCGCCTGCCAGGCCACCGGCTGCCCCAGCTTGTCGCCGATGAAGGCGATCAGGTGGTCCAGGTCGTGGCGGTCGAGGTTCCAGGCCGAGTCGCGCGACCAGCGCAGCTTCTGCACCAGCAGCGGCCGGCGCCCCTTGGCCAGGAACAGTACCGCGAACGAGGTGTCCACCAGGCCGCTGCCCCACATGCCGTCGGCCTGCTGCTCCTGCACCAGCACGGCGGCGCCCCGGCTATACCAGTCGTGCGCGCCGATGTACTTGCGGCCCGAGAGCATGCCGCAGCGCTCGAGCGCATAGAGCCAGTAATAGAGGTAGCTGCGACCGCGGCCGGGATTCTCGGTGACGCTGAAGTTGTCGGCCAGCCACTCCAGGCCGTTGGCCAGCGGGCGATCCGAGCGATAGCTGCCGCACCCCGGCGCGGCGCCGTCGCGGTAACGCCGTTCGCGGCTCATCGACGTCGAGGCGCCCATGATCAGCAGGTCGGCCACGCCGGCGGCGGTCATGCTGCCGTAGCTGCGGCCGGTGTTGCGGTAGGCCCAGCCGCCGTCGGGCTTCTGGTTGCGCACGAGCTGGTTGCGGGCGGCTTTCCACACCCGCGCGGGAACCTTCAATCCGGCCTGGTCGGCGGCGTGCAGCCCGAGCAGCGCGAACTGCGTGTTGGAGTGGTCGTAGCGCCCCCCTTTCAGCTCATACGACCACAAGCCGTTGGAACGCTGGGCCGCGATCAGCCAGCGGGCCGCATCGGCCAACTGCTCGCGATAGCGTCGGGCGTCGGCCCGCGCCAGCACCATGCACTTGAGCGATACCACGTAGGTGTACTGGTTGGGCAGCTCGGCGATCTGCTCGAGCGCCGGCGCCAGCACCGGCGAGTCGGGCGGCTCGCCGGCGTGCAGCAGCGCCAACGTCACCAGGCACGTCACCCCGCCGGCATAGCGCCGCCCGCCCAGCTCCTGCCAGCTCCCGTCGGGGCGCTGATGAGCCTTGAGCGCCCGCACCCCGCGGCTGAGAGCGTTGCGCACCTCGCGGGCGGTCACGTCGGCCGCAGACGCGCCCGGCCACCACAGCCCCAGCGCAACCGCCATCGGTAAAACCAGCCTGGCCCCGCACATGCCCAGAGTATACACCTCCGGTAAGGGACCTTCGGCCGATGCAGCCCGGCTACGACGGTGGCAAGGCACCGCGCAAGTGCTCCTGCAGCCGCCGGCGCAGCTCGGACCGCACGGAATCGAGCCACGGCGTCAGCACGAAGACCCGCTGCGGCTGGTAGACCACCGGCATCGGCCGCCCCAGCAGATCGAGCGTCAGGATGACGCTCTCGTCCGGGCCGTGCGTGCCGAACACGGCCAGCAGCTCGTCGCGCACTTCGAGCCGCGTCCCCAGCCGCCGATACTCGATCCGCCCCTCACCCCAGGCCGGCAGGCTGACGTGCAGCAGTCGCTGGCCCAGTTCGCGCAGCAGGCGCGTTTCGATCCAGCCGGCGCACCGGCCGCTGGGCGCGGTTTCAACCACTGCGTCGGCCGAGACGACGCGATTGGCCGCGATGGTCAGGTCGTCGATGCGCACGTCGAGCCGGCCGGTCATCACGCCCAGCCCCAGGCCGCGCGTGAGCGGCTCGAGCTCGAAGCCGCTCAGCGTGCCGGCCAGGACGAGCTTTTCAATCCCGTCAGGCGAAATGTCGGCCTGGCCCACTTCGAGCCGCAGGCGCCCGCCGCCGGCGGCGATGCCCCAGGCCGCCAGTACGTCGGCCGCCGCCACGTCTTCCAGCAGCCCGCGGAACCGCAACCGCTGCAGCCGTCGATCGACCAGGCGCAACTCTTGCAGCTCGACCTCCGGGCACCGTCCGCGCCACGGCACCGCCAGGACCGCCGTGCACTGGCTCAGATCGAGGTCCGTACACCGGCCATGCAGGACCACGGTACGGTGCCGGCCGGTTTCGCGGTATTCGAGCTTGCCGGCGAAGCTGCCGGTCTCGAGCGGAACGCCCAGGGCTTGCAGGCCCGCCGCCGACACGGGCATCTCCGGCAGGGTCAGCAGTACTTCGTCGATCAGTATCCCGGTCGGGCCGGGCGAGAAGCCGGCGGTCAGCACGATGGGCTTGTCGGTGCGGTAGCCGTTGAATTCGCGGCAGACGGCCGCCGCCCGGGCCTGGTGCGTGTCGAGGAAGTCGATCTTGCCGGCGGCGCGGGCCAGCTCGGCCACCAGCGAGCCGCGCTGCAGCACGAGCGTGAGGTTCTCGAAAACCACGCGGCGCGGGCCGTCGGGATCGAAACCCGGCCGCAGGCCGCGTGTCACCACGGCCCGGTAGTCGCTGCGCAGCCAGGTGCGCGACGAGACCTCGCACCGTCCGCCGACGAGGCGCAATTCATACTCGTCGTCGGGAAGCCGGGTAAGCAGGGCCGATGTGCAGCGCAAAGCCGGCCCGCGGCGCTCGGGCAGCCAGACGGTCACGTCGCGGAACTCGATGGTGCGCAGCGAGCGGGGCCGGATGGCGCCGATGTCGCACGGCAGTCCCAGCCGCTGCGACAGGCGCTGGGCGCAGCGCGACCGATAATAGTCGCTGCGCAGATAGCCGGCCCAGAACACGACGGCTCCGATCGCGGCGTACATCACCACCGCGACTGCGAGCACGTGTTTGCGGGTGGCACCGGCCATGAGGGCGGATTCTACGCAAAGGCCGAGAAGGATTCATCTTGTCGCGGTGTTCATGTAGGCCGGGGCGATTGCCGATTTTATGAGAAACGGCCGGTCGGGGTGCCCGCTGCGGGCACGGCGACCCGGCACCGACATGCCTTTGAGGAGGCGATGACGATGCGCAATGCAGCAGGCTTGGGCGTAGCAGGGCTGATGGCTCTCCTGGCGTGCGGACCGGGCGCGGGCTGCAACGCCCCGGACGCTCGTCTCAACGCCCCGCCCCACGGCGAGCCTTATCGCAGAAGCGATTTGCAGGGCACCTTCACCTACATGGCCGACAACGCCCTGCTCGACGACATGACCGTCAGCGACCGGCACTTCCTGCCGCACCGCGCGATCCTGTCCGATCTGGGCCGCAAACACCTCGGTCGTCTGGCGTCGCTGCTGGAGGCCTATGGCGGGACGCTGGTTTTCAGCACCGACGAACCCGACGCCGAGCTGGTCGATCACCGCGTGCAGACCATCGTCGACTTTCTGTGCGAGGCGGGCATCGAGGCGGCGCCGCAGCGTGTGGAGCGCGGCATGTCGGCCGCCACCGGGATGGACGCCGACGAGGCGATCCTGATCAAGGTCCACGAGGGCACCTACGACCCGGAAAAGAGCAAGAAGAAAGCCGCCAAGCAGGGCCAGAAAACGCCGGTGGCCAAGTAGCCGCCCGCCTTTGGCGTGATGACCGGTGGAGATGGCAGAAGCCGTAGACCCGCGAACCAGGAGTCGCAATCGTGAATAGCGCCCAGCATGGCCTTGCCGTCGTACTCGCAATCACCCTGGCGTGTTGGACCGTCGGCTGCTCGCAATCCGAGCCGGTGCGCGACACACTCGGCCATCTGCCGGCCGAGCCGCTGGATGACATGCCGCAGCTCAACGCCGCTACCTTTTTCGCTCACGGGCACCTGCTCGAGCGTCAGGGGCAGTTCGAGCGGGCGGCGGTGCAGTACCGCAAGGCGCTGCGCATCAACCCGGACTTCCTCGAGGCCCGCAACCGGCTGGGCATCACGCTCAACAAGCTCGCCCGACACGACGAGGCCTCCGAGCAGTTCCGGCTGGCCATCAGCAAGCACCCCGATCTGGCCTACCTGTACAACAACCTGGGCTTCAGCCTCTATCTGGAAGGCAAGTACGCCGAGGCCCGCACCGCCCTGGAGACCGCGCTCGAGCTGCAAGAGGACTACCCGCGGGCGCGCATGAACTACGCCGTGGTGCTGGGCAAGCTCGACCGCTTCGACGAAGCCTATCAGCAGTTGCTCAAGGCCTGCAGCCGCGCCGACGCGTGCTACAACATCGGCCTGATGCTGACCGAAGCCGGCCGCTACGCCGAAGCGGCCCAGTACCTGCAGGCGGCGCTCGATCTGAATCCCGACTTCGCGGCCGCCCGCCGGCAACTGGTCGAACTGGGCCGCCTGGCCGCCCAGGCCGAGGCCCGCCAGGCGCTGCAGACCGCCGACGCCAGGCTCGCCAAGGCGACCGCCAAGGACGCCAAGGCGACCGCCAAGAACGCCAAGGCGACCGCCAAGAACGCCAAGGCGACCGCCAAGAACGCCAAGGCGACCGCCAAGGACGCCAAGGCGACCGCCAAGAACGCCAAGGGCACCGCCAAGGACGCCAAGAGCGCCAAGAAGGACGCCAAGGTCGCCTCGGCGGCGCCCGCCGCTACGTCGGCGCGGACGACCAGCCACTATCTCGACGATCTCGACGAGGCCGACCGTCAGGCGGTGGTGGCTTTGCTCAAGGCCGCCGGCCTGGCCGACCAGATCACCAGCGTCGACGAGCTGGACGGCGATGCGCTGCTCGACCTGCTGACGGCGGCTCACGACAACCTGGCCGGCCAGGATGAGCAGCTCGATACGCTGTGGTGCCTGGTCGATCGGTACCTCTACGACGATCAGGCCCGCCTGGCCAAATAGCGAGCTGCCGAGGCGCGGCACGTCCGGCAGGCGCAGCCCGAGCTGTTCGGGCTGGTCACGCCGACACTGTCCGGGGCACCATCCTGCGGTACAAATCGCGATAGCGGTCGAGCGTGCGTTGCTGCGCGAGCTCGCCGAAAGCCATCAGCCGGCCGCAGTCGGCTCGGCGGCGCGAGGCGGCCGGGTCTTCGAGGGCGGTCAGGATGCGCGCCGCGGCCTGATCGATCTGCCCGGGCTTGACCAGCCAGGCGCTGGTGTCGTGTCGCAGCAGTTCGGTGTTGGTGATCGTGGCGGTGGCCACGATGGGCACGCCGACCGTCAGGGCAGCCACCACGCCCAACAACGGCGCCGGCTCGGCCGGCATGTACAGCGCCAGATCGCCAACCGCCAGCAGCTCATACACGTCGAAGCGCGCCGCGACAACCAGCGCCTCGCGTTCGTGGCACGATTCGGCCAGCCGAACGATACGTTCGCTTTCCGGCCCCTCGGTCGGCACGACGATCCGCAGGTCGCGGCGTACCTGCAGCGCCACCAGCGCCGCCCACACCGCGCTGAGCGAACCCGCCCGCCTGTCGATCGGCGGCAGGACCACCAACGCCTGATGCCCGTCGGCGAGGCCCAGCCGCCGACGCAATGCGGTCCGGTCGGCGGCGCGGATCGCGGCATAATCCGCGCAGTCGCGGATCAGGTGACAATGGTCCGACGGCACGCCGGCGGCCAGCGCCCGGCGCTGGGCGGTTTCGTTCGAGCATACGACCTCGCCGCCAATCGCGGCTCCTTTTTCGCCCAGGGCCGCCAATAACCGCTCGGGGCGCTCCTCCAGCCCGACTTCCCATATCCAGGGCGGTACCGGCCTGCTCGCGGCGCCGTGCAGCCCGGCCAGCGCGCCCGCCGTCGTGCGCGCCGCCTGCGGCGACCAGGCGTGAACCATGTCGGGCGCCGCGGCGCGAAGCGCCTCGGCCGCCAGAAGTTTGCGCAGTTGGTACGACGACAGCGCAGTGCGCGGCAGGTGAACGTCCGGCCGCGGCAGCTCGCGGTTGCGCGGTCCGATCACCACTACCCGGCCCGCCGAGAAGTCAGCCGCCAGCAGGGCGCGCAGCACCCGCAGCCGACCGGGGGGCACGTCGGCGGCGACGACATGAAGTACGTTCACGGCGCGTGCGCTCATGGGGTCCGCATTGTTACCGCCGGCCGCGGGCATGTCGACACGCGGCGGGCAGGCAGCGCCCGGAACGGGGGCGGGGGCAGGACTGGTCCCCGGTTCGCATCCCCTTTCTTTCCCGGCACACCCGGTGAATGCCGCTCACACCTGGGCAACTGGCCGCGGGCGCGTCGGCGTACTACACTAACTCTCTTGATTGCTTGCAACCCGACCGTGCAGGACGTGCACCCGCGATGCTCAGACGCATACTCGTTTCGCTCATGCTGGCAGGGATCCTGGTCGGTGGCGGGCTGGGGTTGGCTGTGCTGCTGGTCAGGACGGCACCGCATCCGCCGACGGTCGATCTGCCGGCGCCGACGTTGCTCGTGGAGGCGGTGCGTCTCGAGCCGCGCGACGTGGTCGAACCGATCGTCGGCTTCGGCACGGCGCGCGCCGACAAGGCCGGCTGGGTGGCGGCCCAGGTGTCGGGCCAGATCGTCGAACTGGGCCCGCGGCTCAAGGAGGGTGCGTTGGTCGAGTCCGGCGAGCTGCTGATCCGCATCGACCCGCGCGACTACCAGCAGCAGGTGGCCCGGGCCGAGAGCGTACTGGCCGCCGACGACGCCCAACTGGCCCAGCTCGAAATCGAACGGGCCAACCTGGCCAAGCTGGTCGAGATCGCCGGCAGCGAACTGGAGATCACTCAGCGCAACTATCGCCGCGTGCTCGATCTGTTCGAGAAAGGCGAAGCGCCGCAGCGCGAACTCGACCTGGCGCGGCAGGCGGTCGAGACGGCCCGCCAGGGATTGCAGGGCCTGCTCAACCAGCGGGCACTGTTGCCGCAACGGCGCGCGGCGCTCGAGGCCCAGCGTCGCCGACACGCCGCCGAGCTGGAGCTGGCCCGGCTCAACCTGCAGCGTTGCGAGGTGCGGGCGCCCTTCGGCGGACGCGTGCAGCAGGTGGCGGTTGAGCTGGGCGAGCTGGTGTCGCCGGGGACGCGGGTCTGCGCCCTGCTCGACCCCGACCTGATCGAGGTGCCGATCGAGCTGCCGGTCTCGCTGCGCGACCGCGTCAGGCCAGAGGCCGTCTGCCACCTGCGGCTGGGCAGCAATCCGCAGGTGGTGTGGGAGGGGCGCGTGGCACGCATTGCGCCGGCGGCCGACCAGGCCACGCGCACGTTCTCGCTGTACGTCGAGGTGGACAACACCAGACAGCGCGTGCCGCTGATGCCGGGCGTGTTCGTCGAGGCCACGGTGGCCGGCCCACTGCACCGCGATGTGCTGGTTGTGCCGCGCGGGGCCATCGACGGCAAGCACGTGTTCGTCTACGTGGACGGCCGGGCCAGCAAACGCACCGTGCGTATCGAACGCAACCTGCGCGACGAGAGCATCGTCGCAGGTCTGCGTCCGGGCGAGATCGTGATAACCAGCAACCTCGATGCGCTTTACGAGGGCGCCAGCGTGCGGCTCAAAGACCAGCGGCCGTCGGCGTCGCTGGCCGCGGAGAAGTCCGCGGTCTCGTCGCCGGCGTCCGGCGCGGACGTGCCGGCGCCCCGGCCGTGACGTGGCAGGCAGGAACGGCGAACCGACAGTGAGATCGCTGCCCAGACTGAGCGTTGACAACCCGGTACTGGTCAACATCGTGGTGATCGGGATGTTGATCAGCGGGGTGTACTGTGCGCTGACGCTGGTGCGCGAGATGTTTCCCGAGTCGCGGCCCAATATCGTGGTCGTCACGGCCCCCTACCCCGGCGCCACCCCGGCCGAGATCGAAAAGGGCCTGGCCCAGCGCGTCGAGCAGGCCATCAAGGACGTGCCCGACGTCGACAAGGTGACCACCCAGATCACCGACGGTCTGTGCCTGATCATGGTCGAAATGAGCAACCGCGTCGACGATGTCGACCAGGCGGTCACCGACGTCAAGGCCTCGATCGACGCCATCCCGCGCGACGAGCTGCCCGAAGACGCCGAGGAGATCCGCGTCAGCAAGGCCGAGCCGCGCCTGCCGGTCATCGCGGTGAGCATCTTCGGCGACGTGGACGAGCGCACGCGCAAGCTGCTGGGCGAACAGTTGCGCGACGATCTGCTGGCGTTGCCCGAGATCACCGACCTGGAACTCGACGGCCTGCGCAAGGCCGAGATAACGGTCGAGATCGAGCCGGAGAAGCTCATTGAATACGGCATCTCGCTGACCGAGGTGGCCAACGCCATCCGTCAGGCCAACCTCGACCTGCCCGCCGGCCGGGTCAAGACCGCCGCTCAGGACATTTCGGTGCGCACGTTGGGCGAGAGCGACGACGCGCAGCGGATCGCCCAGACGGTGGTGCGCAGCACGCCCAGCGGGCAGGTGGTGCGCGTATCCGACCTGGGCCGCGTGATCGATGGATTCGTCGACGACGACATGAGCGGCTCGTTCAACGGCCTGCCGGCGGTCAACGCCACCATCTACAAGACCGGCGACCAGGACGCCGTGCGCATGGCCGAAATCGTCAAGGCCTTCGTGGCCGGCAAGGCCCGCCAGCCGTACGAGTGGGACTGGCTCACGCGGGTAAAGAACTTCTTCGGCGTCACCACCGACGCGCAGCGCGTCTACCGCCAGGCCTCCAACGACCCCTACCCGCCCCAGATTCAGATCCGTACGCACAGCAATCTGTCGCGTTTCATCGAGAGTCGGCTCGACCTGCTCACGCGCAACGGCATCTGGGGCCTGGCGCTGGTGTTCCTGTCGCTGCTGCTGTTTCTCAACGCGCGGGTGGCGTTCTGGGTGATGATGGGGCTGGTTTTCTCCGTGGCCGGCACCTTCGTGCTGATGCGCATCGTCGGCACCACGCTCAATCTCATCAGCATGTTCAGCCTCATCATCGTGTTGGGCCTGATCGTCGACGATGCCATCGTGGTGGGCGAGAACGTCTTTCAGCGCATCGAGAAAGGCGAAGACCCGCGCACCGCCGCGGTCAAGGGCGCCCAGGAAGTCACCTGGCCGGTGGTGATCGCCGTGCTGACCACCATCGGGGCTTTCGTGCCGCTGCTGTTCGTCGAAGGCCGCATCGGCGACTTCATGGGCATCCTGCCGGTGGTGGTGACCTGTGCGTTGACGGTCTCGCTGATCGAGGCCTTCTCGATCCTGCCGACCCACCTGGCCGAGGCGCCGGCGATGGGCAAGGTCCGCCGGCAACTGGCCGGCGGCCGGGCCGCCGAGCTGATCGGGCGCTTGCGCCGCTGGCAGCGCGACCTGCTGCACGACCGTTTCATTCGCTATTACGGTCGCTTCGTGCGACTGGCGGTGCGCTGGCGCTACGTCACCCTGGCGGCGGTCACCGGCCTGCTGCTGGGCGTGCTGGGGCTGGTGGCCGGTCATCGCGTACAGTTCGTCTTCGTGCAGAAGATGGACACCGAGACGATCCTGATCGACCTGGAGATGCCGGTCGGCACACCCATGGAGCACACGCGAACGGTCTTGCGCAAGATCGAGAAGCTGTGCCTGCAAACGCCCGAGATCGTCAACACCTGGGCCATCGTCGGTGCCCGCATCGACGCCGACGAGAGTGGTACGTATACGACGATGCGCTCACACCTGGGAGAGATCATCGTCGAGCTGCAGACCGTCGAGCAGCGCTCGCGCTCCAGCGACGAGGTCATCGCCGATCTGCGCCGCCAGACCGCCGATCTGGCCGGCATCAACGCCCTCAAGTTCCGCTCGATGCAGGGTGGCCCGGCCGGGCCCGAGCTGGAGCTGGAGATCACCGGCAAACGCATGGACGACATCCTGGCCGCCGCCGACGTGCTGCGCGGCAAGCTCAGCCACTATCGCGGCGTCTACGATCTGGACGACGACTACGAGGAGGGCACGCGCGAATTGCAGGTCGAGCTGCTGGACTCGGCCCGCCCCCTGGGCCTGACCACCCGGGCGCTGGCCACCGAGGTTCGCGGGGCGTTCTACGGCCTCGAGCCGCGCACGCTGCAACGCGGCCGCGAGGACGTGAAGATTCGCGTGCGCTTCCCCGAGGGTCGCCGGCGACATGTCTACGAGCTGGAGAACATGCGCATCGTAACGCCTGCCGGTGCCGCCGTGCCGATCTGCGAGGTGGCCCGCGTGACCGAGGCGCGTTCGACGGCCGCCATTCGGCGTGTGGACCAGCGCCGCGCCGTGACCGTCACGGCCGATGTCGACCAGACGCTCAACAACGCCGACGAGATAATCGCCGACCTTCAGCCGCTGGTCGACCAGCTCGAGCGCGAGTATCCGGGATTGAAGATCAACTTCGGCGGCAACCGCCACCAGGCCGTGCTCTCGCTCGGCTCGCTCAAACGCGACTTCCTGATCGCGATCCTGGTGATCTACTTCATGCTGGCCGGTCTGTTCCGCAGCTATATCCAGCCGCTGATCGTGCTGACGGCGGTGCCCTTCGGGCTCAACGGCGCGATCCTGGGGCATTTGATGATGGGCTATCCGCTGACCGTGCTGTCGATGATCGGTCTGGTCGCCCTCACCGGCATCGTGGTCAACGATGCCCTGATCCTGGTGGACTTCATCAACAAGGCGATCGCGGCCGGCATGCCGGTGCGCGAGGCGGTGGCCACGGCCGCCGAGCGGCGCCTGCGGCCGATCCTGCTGACGTCGCTGACGACCGTACTGGGGCTGGCGCCGCTGATGACCGAGACGTCGTTCCAGGCGCGCTTCCTGATCCCGATGGCGATTTCGATCAGCTTCGGGCTGGCCTTCGCCACGCTGCTGACGCTGGTGGTCGTGCCGGCCAACTTCATGGTCTTCTACGACCTCAAGAACCTGCTGCACCGCCTGTGGACCGGCCGCTGGGCCGACGCGCAGACGCCGAGCCGCCAGCTCGCGGCCCAGAATCCCGACTGACGACTTGCTCCGCGAGCGATCGACCGTGCCGTTGCCGCCGGCGGCTGGCGACAATTCGCCATTCGGCATTCCTGATCCGCCATTACTCCAGGTAGCCCAGCGGCAGGTCGGTGGGCTGTTGGCGGCGCAGGCGGTCGCGCAGACGGGCGGCGGTCTCGAAATCCTCGCGTTCGATCGCCTCTTCGAGCTGTTCGCGCAGCGTCCGGCGGATGCCGTACTGCTCGCGCAGGCGCTGCCCCACCTGGCGCAGGTATGACAGGGCGGCGTTTTCTTCGCGCTGCTGCTCGTCGCAGCCGGCCCGGTCGAGGGCTTCTTCGAGCTGGCGCAGCCCCACGCGCACCTGCTCGACCGCCTCGTCGTAGCGTTGCTCCACCACGCACAGGTTGACCAGCAGCCGCGCCCGGTTGAACACCAGCGTGGGCACCAGCATCGCCAGCGTTTCGTCGAAGGTCTCGTCGCAGCGCCGCATCAGCTCCAGAGCCCGCAGGCAATGCTCGATGTCGGCCAGCGCGCGACGCACCAGCTCGTGCGCGTCGTCGGCCGCCCCGCGCTCGATGGCGTCTTCGGCCAGGCTCGAGAGCGCCAGGCGGCGATAGTTGAACTGTTGCAGTTCGCGGTGCAGCTCCTGGCAGTCGTGCTCGCTGATCTCGCGGCCGACGCCCAGCTCGTGCCGGACGAAATCAGCCGCGGTGGCGAAACCACGATAGCGCCGGCCGTCGGGCCGCCCGTCGCGGTACATCTGGAGCAGCCCCAGGTCCACGCGCAGTTGCACCAGCGCGACGCCGTCCTCGCCGTCGATCAGACGCGCGGCGACCTCGTCTTCGGGGCAGCGCCAATCGTCGAGGATGACGTCGAGATCAAGATCCATCGCTCACCAGCCCCTGAGAGAGGTCGGCGACAAAGGCCGCGCCGACATACCACCCGGGCGGCGAAGTCGCCGCTCTCGGGTCAGCGCTTTAATCGTCCGCCGCTCGATCAGC
>CAZRSM010000533.1:0-1778 GCA_964602755.1 uncultured Planctomycetales bacterium | reverse complement strand
GCTTCTACCGCTTCCAGGAACGCTTCGGCGTCCGGCCGGTCGTGGCCGAGATCGACGGCGTGCTCGAACTGGTCGACCCGCACAACGCCACGCTGGAGCAGAAGCGCGCCGTTTACGAACGGCTCGTCGCCGTCGCACAGGAACGCGGCTTCAAGCCCGGCTGGGCGTCGCACAAGTACCGCGAGGCCTTCGGCTGCTGGCCGCGAGGGTTTGTCACGGAGGTTCGTCGTCAGCGGCTGCGGGAACGTTTTGTGGGGAGGGGCGCATGAAAGAACTGTTGGCCATCGACGTGTGCGCTGGAGCTGGCGGCTGGTCCGTAGCCGCCCGCGGGCTGCCGATCCGCGTCGTTGCGGCATTCGACCGCAACGCCCGCTGCCTCGACACGTACGCACTGAACCACCCGCACGTTGCCTGCTATCTGTGCGACGTGCGGACGTTCAACTTTCGCCCGTGGCGCGGCATCGACCTGATCCTCGGGGGCATACCCTGCGAACAGCTCAGTCGCGCTCGCGTCAAGCCGCCGAGTGATCGGGAGCTGACCGAGCTGGACGAACTGATAGATCGCTGCCTCAGCCTGCCGCAGGAACTTGGGGCCCGTTGGTGGTGCTACGAGGACGTGGTCGGCCTGCGTAGACGCCTCCCTCCGCTGACGCCTTACTTCGAACTCGACTCGCAGGACTACTGTAGACAGCGCAGGAAGCGCATCTACGTGGGCAACGTGCCCAAGCCGCCGCGCGGCAACAACCGGATGGTGCTAAGGTCAGCACTCCGCCCAGGTCCATATCGCGTGTCAGCCACCGTCCTGCAACGCGATCCCAAGACGTGTAACACCTACGACCGACGATGGTTCTACCCATGGCATCCTGACGCCAAGGCGCCAACAACAGCAGGGCTTGGCTGTCGTCACGACAATCATCAGGCCGTGCGTTGCCTGTATGGTGCCGGTTGGCGGCAGCTCGAGTGGCAGGAAGCCGCTCGCTTACAGGGCTTCCCCAACGACTACGTCTTCGTGGGCAATCAAAGCGAGGTCTGGAAACAAATCGGCCAAGCCGTGCAAATCGACACGGCGAGGGCAATTCTGCGCACCTTGTGTGAGAAGCACGAATAGCAATGAACTCAACTTCGCAGCTGGAAAACGAAGCACTTACCGCCGTACTGCGATACGTGGTAGTGGCCAACTGGTTCGAGCAGCGACCAGTTACCCGTTATGAGGAGGCGCGCGACGTTACCGCCATGGACGTCTTCAATGACGTCGAATCCGAGTTGCGCAGGGCCGGCGAACGTCTGTTGCGCCGGCATGGCAATCGTAAAGGGATTCTCGAGCAAGTGCTGCAAGAGTACGGGCTGACTATTGAACCACCCAAGGCCCGAAGCGCATGAACCGCAACTTGGCCGAGAAGCGCATCCAGAACGAGATCCTGCGGGTCTTCGGCACGCGCAGCGACATGCGCCTCTGGCGGGCCAACGTCGGGGCGGCGCGCTTCGGCCGGCACGTGGTGCGGTTCGGCATCCCCGGCCAGGACGACCTGACCGGCATCCTGCCGGGCGGCATCCGGCTGGAGATCGAGGTCAAGGGGCCCAACGGCCGGCAGAGCCGCGAACAGCAGGCCTTCCAGCGCATGATCGAGCGCTTCGGCGGCGTGTACGTGCTGGCGGGCTCGGTGGAGGACGTGTGGAACGCGATCGGGAGTCGTCTACGTGGTCAAGGATGATCCACTCCAGAACGTGTTGAGTCGGCTGGCCGGCGTCCGCCAGTCCAACGGCGGCTACGAGGCGCG
>CAZRSM010000532.1:0-7849 GCA_964602755.1 uncultured Planctomycetales bacterium | reverse complement strand
AACCTGCAGACCATCATCGACAAGTTCCGCCGGCTCGACACCGCCTTCGGCGAGTACGGCGGCGCCAAGACCTTCGGGGATACGAGCCAGCTCCTGCCCTACGGGGTACCTCTGACGGCGGGCACGATCGGCGTACTGCTGACCTACTACTTCGGAGGATGGCTGCCGTGATGAGGACCGGTGGAAAGAAGCACAGAACTGGGTTGCAACGCGCTGCCGCGGCGGTCGAACTGGCCGTCGTGTCACCGTTGTTGTTCGCCATGCTCTTCGGGATCATCGAGTTCGGCTGGCTGTTCGCGGTGCAGAACACGCTGGTCAACGCCGCGCGCGAGGGCGCCCGGCTCGGCATCCTCCAGGGCGTCACCGCCGACGAGATCGAGACCCGCACGCTGCAGTTTCTCCAGCCGATGGGCCTGGAAGAGCGGGTCACCATCGAGATCACCGAAGCCACCACCGACGATCCGTTCGTGACCGTGCGAATCACCGTGCCGCGCGAAGACGTCTCGCTGGTGGGCAGTTTCTTCGGCTTCGTGGGCGGCACCGTAGAGGGCACCGCCACGATGAGAAAAGAAGGAATGTAACGTACCTGGCCCCATAAGCCGACGTATGTACCGGGGGCGGAAAAACCGAGCCGTCCCAGGCGCGGCCCGTGTTATCGGGCGGCGAGTTGCGTCAGTAAGAGGCATACGCGCTACGGAACGACCACCATGAACGCCAAAGCACTCATTCCGCTGATCGCTGGTCTGGGAATCGCGGGCCTGGCCGCCAAACTCGGCCTCGACTATGTCAACAAGGCCAAGGGCAGCCCCGTAAAAACCGTCCAGCTCTGGGCACCCGTCCAGGACGTGCCCCGCGGCGTGGCGGTCACCGAAGCGGTGCTCAAACCCGTGCCCTTCCCCGCCCGGCTCGCCCCGCGCGGCGCACTGACCGACAAGAAGCAGATCGTCGGCCGCGTGCCGCACACCGGCTGCCCCGCCGGACTGCCGATCCTCGACTCCATGCTCCTGCCGCCCGGCGAGCGGCCCGGACTGCGGGTGCCCCCGGGTTATCGGGCCGTGGCGGTCAAGATCGACGAATCTTCCGGCGTCGACAACCATCTCGAACCCGGTTGCCACGTCGACGTGGTGGGCGTCTTCTCCATCCGGCGCAACGGCCGCAACGAGACGCTGGCCAAGACGCTGATCGAAGACGTCGAGGTCGCCGCCGTGGGCCCGCGCCTGGCCCCGGCCAGCCCCGCGCCGGCCGGCAAGGAAGGCGGCAAGAAGACCACCAGGCGCGAACGCCCCCCGCGGGCCGTCACGCTGCTGGTCAAGCCCGACCAGGTGCCGATCCTGCATCTGGCCGAGCAGCGCGGGCGCATCAAGCTGGCGATGCGCGGCCTGAGCGACACCGGCCGCAACTACCGCGCGGCCCAGATCGACGAGGAAGCGCTGATCGAGGGCACCGAGCAGGACGCCGGCGTCCAGGAGGATCCGGGCGATCTGGCCGGCAAGCTCGGCGGCCTGCTGGCCGGCCTGCTGGGCAAGCACGAGCAGGATGACCCCGAACCGCCGTCGGCCGCCGCTGTGGTGCAGCAGCCACCGCAACCGGCCTCCCCGCCGCAGCCCAGGTGGGTGATGGTGGTGTTCAACGGCGACGAGCGGCAGATGTTCGGCTGGATGGACATGAACAGCCGGCAGCCAATCGAGCTGACGGCCGGCGAACCGACCATCTTCAACGAGCCGGCCACCGGCCCGGCCTGGCCACCGCTGGCCCCGCCGACCGGCAAGAGCCTCGGCGGCCATGAGCAGCCGATCGCCCCGCCGGCCCCGCCGGCCGGGATCGAGCCGGGCACGCGCGCTTCGAGTGCCGCGGCGGCCGGCTCCAGCGGCGTCGCCGGCAACCAGACCAACGACGAAGACACGGGCAGCGACACCCAATCCGAGCCCAAGGAGCAGCTCGAATGAACAGCGCAGCTTTCAGGTTCAGACCAGTAGCGATCACACGGACACTGGCCGCCGGCGCGCTCGCCCTGCTGGCGACGGCCGCGAGCCCGGCCCAGAGCCACGCGGTGGCCGCCGGCGCGCAGGAGGTGAAGATCACCGTGCGCGACGTGGCGGCCGAGGGCCAGTTGATCCGCGTGCCGGTCAACAAGTCGGTGCTGGTGGACTTCTCGGTGCCGGTGCGCGAGGTGCGGCTGGCCAAGAGCGAGTTCGCCGAGGTGCACGCCGTCTCGCCGCGTCAGATCCTGGTGACCGGCAAGTCGTTCGGCACCACGCAGATGATCGTCTGGATCGACGGCGACCAGCAGCGCATCTTCGACGTCGCGGTCGACATCGAGCTGGACCGCCTGATGGCCAGCATCCGGTCGGCGGTGCCGCGGGCGCGCGTCAAGGCGCACGCCCTGCTCGACGCGGTGGTGCTGACCGGCCGCGTGCCGGACGCCGCCTCGGCCAAGAAGATCATGGAGATCGCCGGCGTCTTCTCGCCGCGCGTGATCAACCAGATGAAGGTGGCCGGCACGGCCCAGATTCTGCTGCACTGCACGGTGGCCGAGGTCAACCGGCGGGCCATCCGCCAACTGGGCTTCAACGGCTGGATGGCCGGCGAGAACTTCCGCGACGCGCTGGCGATGAGCAACATCAACGGCATCAACCCCTCGAACATCGGCGTGCCCGAAGCCGCGGTCGCCACGGCCAACATGCCGTTCCTGGTCGGCCAGGACGGCATCCCGGTCACCGGCAGCACTACCTTGAGCCTGGCCTTCCCGCGCGCCCAGATGCAGGTCTTCGTGCAGGCTCTCAGACAGAACGGCCTGCTGCGCGTGCTGGCCGAGCCCAACCTGGTGGCCCTCAACGGCCAGCCCGCCAGTTTCCTGGCCGGCGGCGAAATCCCCATCCCGATCGTCACCGATGAACGTATCAAGATCGAGTGGAAGCAGTTCGGCGTGCGGCTCAACTTCACGCCCGCCATCATCTCGGACGACCGCATCCGCCTGACCGTGGCGCCCGAGATCAGCGAGCCGGACTTCACCAACAGTGTGACCTTCGGCGGCGTGTCGGTGCCGGGCTTCGCCTCGCGGCGGGTCGAAACCGAGGTCGAGCTGGGCTCGGGCGAGACGCTGGCCATCGGCGGCCTGCTCAGCGAACGTACGCGGGCGGTGGTGCGGCGTGTCCCGGGGCTGGGCGACGTGCCGGTTCTCGGGGCGCTGTTCCGCTCGGTCGAGTACCAGAAGGAAGAAACCGAGCTGGTGGTGCTGGTCACGCCCGAGCTGGTGAATCCGGTCTCGCCGGCCCAGGTGACCTACGTGCCGGGTGCCAACCACGTGGCGCCCAACGACTTCGAGCTGTACATGCTCGGCGAGCTCGACGGCCGCAGCGGGGCCGAGTTGCCCGCATTGCGCCCGCGGCTCAATCAGAACTGGCCGGTCAAGCCGGCCGAGCTGTACGAGTCTGAGGACGGCGCTACGGCCCTGCACCTGCGCGGGCCGATCGGCCCGTCGGGCGGACTGGAGGGCAAATAGACCGACGACGCAGCACGGGTGATCAATGGGGTTGGAAGCAGCGGAGGTGGAAAGATGAAACGCAAGAGAGTGCCCGCTGGGCGACTGCAGCGCGCTGCGGTCGCCGTCTATCTGGCCATATCCATGACGGTGGTCATGGGGATGGCCGCCCTGGCGGTGGACCTGGGCGTCCTGTATCAGGCCCAGGCCGAACTGCAGCGGACGGCAGACGCCGCGGCGCTGGCCGCAGCCGGCCAGCTCGTGGGGGTGGAGGATCCCAACAGCGGCGAGATCCTCGACCCCGAGGTGGCCGCCGCCGAGGCCGCCACCGGGATCGCCGATCGCAACGAAGTGCTGCGGCACGAGATTCGCATCGACCCGGCGGCGGACGTGGAGCTGGGCCGCTCGGTCTACGTGCCGGAAACGGGGCGTTTCGAGTTCCAGCCGGGCAGCGCTCCCTACGACGCGGTGCGCGTCACCGTGCGTCGCACGGCCGGCTCGGCTTCCGGGCCGATCGAGCTGATGTTCGCGCGCTTCCTGGGACACGATTCGCGCGGGTTGCAGGCCCGGGCGGCAGCCGTGCTGGTGCCGCGCGACATCGCGCTGGTGATCGACCTGTCCAACTCCATGAACTGGGACAGCCAGCTGCGATTCTGGGACCGCACCGACGGCGGTTATGCCAACACGCGCGACATCTGGGCCGCCCTCGACGGGCCTGAGCCGTCGCGCCCGTACATGCCCGGCAGCGAGCTGGAAACCGAGTACGCCGGCGACACCGGGCCGACGATCGGCGCCATGGAGCTGTGGGGCGATCCGCTGCTGCCCGATACCTACGACGTCGACAGCGACCCGGGCCTGTGGTACATCCGCCGGCGGCAGAACACCAACGAACCGGGGCTGGTCGCCAGCCTGCAGGACCGCGGTTACAGCTCCGACGAAATCGACGCCCTGATGAGCGGCGCCCACGACAGCAGCTCGACGCTGTGGCGCAACCGTACGGCGGTGCTGATCGGCGTGGCCGCCTGGCGCAGCGGCAAGCCCGGAGGCCTGTTCTCCGGCGGTGACGGCGACGACCGCGTCGACAGCAACGAACTGATCTGGCTGCCCAAGCCCAGGTTCCGCGTCGACTGGTCCTGGACCTCCTACATCTACTGGATGCAGAACAGCAAGCGCGAGGAGTTCCAGTACTACTACGGGCTCAAGACCTTCACGCAGTTTCTGCTCGACAGCGAACCGTGCTCGTGGGAGACCAACAACCTGTGGGCCACGCCGCAGGAACCGCTGCGGGCCATCAAGGACGCCGTCCAGACCATGGTCGACGTGATCACGTCGCTCGAGAGCCTGGACCACATGTCGCTGGAGATCTTCGCCACCAGCTCGCGGCACGAGATCAACCTGACCGACAACTACCAGGAGATCCCCGACCGGCTCTACGAGATGCAGTCTGGCCACTACGACCGGGCCACCAACGTGGGCGCCGGCCTGGCCCAGGCCATCGTCGAGCTGCAGTCGGTCAGGGCGCGGCCCGGGGCACACAAGGTCATCGTGCTGATGTCCGACGGCGTGGCCAACATCGACGAAGACGGCAACTGGGTCGGTGACGGCGGCTGGGCGGCCCTGGACTACGCCTACCGCATGGCCCAGCAGGCCGCCGACCAGGGCTTCACCATCTACACCATCAGCGTGGGCTACAACGTCGACCGCGACATGATGCAGCAGATCGCCAGCATCGGCAACGGACAGGAGTTCTACGCCGCCGGCTCGCCCGAGGAGTACAGCGACCAGCTCGAGCTGATCTTCCGCACGCTGGGCGGCAAGCGGCCCGTGTCGCTGATCGAATGACCGCGCCGGCGGTGCGCACACTCTGACCAGCAGCTTGTCGGCGGGCCGTCGCAGCGGACGGTCCGCCGTCGCGCGTGATGGCGGCACCGGCCCCAGTGTGTATCGGACAGTGCCGCCGATCGCCCGCCCGGCGGCGGGTCGGACCGAAAAACAGCGTCCCGCACGCGGCGCATCGGCGAAATGCCCGCCTAGATACAGCGGGCGCCGATTCAGCCGATGAAACCCATGACGCCTGGTTCGTCCGCTCCACTGGCCTGCGGCGCAAGCCGTGCGCCCGCCGGACGGACGACCGCTCGGCGTGCATTGGCAGGATCCGGGAAGGAATCGCGCCGTCGTGAGCCACAGTATGCGGGTCATAGTAGTCAACACGGATGAGGACGTCGCTGCCGATCTGCGCAGCGTCCTGCTGTCGATCGACGGCGTGCGCATCGTCGCCGAGGTGGACGAACCGGCCCTGGTGGCCCAGGCGGTCAGCCAGTTTCCGGCCGAGATCCTGCTGCTGCACCTCGACCCCAACCCGGCCGCCATGATGGACATCGTGGCCCCGGTGATCGAAGCCCATCGCGGGCAGATCGCCGCCGTCGCCATGACCGAGGACCGCGACGCCGAGCTGGTCATGCGCGCCATGCGCGCCGGGATGAAGGAGTTTCTGTGGAAGCCCTTCCCGCCCGAGCAGTTGGCCGAGACGCTCACCCGCATCGGCTGCGAGATGAGCGAGAGCTCCCGCCGACTGGGACGGCTGTTCTCGATCACCGGCTCGGCCGGCGGCGTGGGCGCCACCCAGTTGGCCACCAACCTGGCCGTCGAGCTGGCCCAGCTCGACAAGTGGGACGGCGCCCCCGGCTCCGGCGTCAAGCCGCGCGTCGCCATTGTCGACATGGATCTGCGCTTCGGCCAGGTGGCCACGCAGCTCGACATGCAGCCCACCTACACGCTGGCCGAGCTGTGCGAAACCCCCGAACAGATCGACACCCAGATGATCGAGCGGGCCATGTGCAAGCACGCCAGCGGCGTGCACGTGCTGGCCCGGCCCTCGGACTACGCGCATGCCGAGCGCATCGGCGGCGCCCAGGCCGCCGGCGTGCTGGCCGCCCTGCAGGAACACTACGACTTCGTGATCGTCGACGTGCCGGCCCGCTTCGACGGCGGCGTGCGGGCGGTCTACGACCTGGCGGACACCTGCCTGCTGGTTCTGCAACTGCTGGTGCCTTCGGTTCGCAACGCCAGCCGGATCATCCACGAGCTGTGTAATACCGGTTATCCGATGGAACGCCTGCGGCTGGTCTGCAACCGCTACGGGCGCGACTCGGGCTATCTCGACAAGGAGGACGTCGAGACCACGCTGGACCGCCGGCTGGACTTCCTGATCCCGGAGGAGTGGAAGACCAGCGCCGCGTCGGTCAACGTCGGCGCGCCGCTGGCCACCATGGCGCCGCGCTCGCGCCTGCGCCAGGCCTACCAGCGCATCGCCGTCGCCCTGGCAGTCAGCGACGCCGAAGAAGCCGAGGCCACCGAAGAACGCAGCCAGAACGAGGTCAAGAAGCGGCTGCTCTCGTTCTTCGCCGGCTCGAAGTAGCGGCCCGGCGCCAGCGAAGGGTACGGAGTAACAGATGGGCCTGTTTACCAAGAAACCCGGTCAGTCGTCGCCGAGCGCTCCCGAAACCCCGGCTGCGCCGGCCGCCGCGCCGGCGCGCCCCGAGCCGTCCGCGGCCACCGCCACGGCCCCGGAGACTCCGGCGGCCCCCGCGGCGAACACTGTCCCAGCCGTGCCGGCTGCGGCCCCGGCCGGGGGCGCCGGCACCGGCACCAGCATCAACATAAAAAAGAAGCCCAACAAACAGTCCGAGGCCAAGCTCCAGCGCTTCTACGAGCTCAAGAGCGGCATCCACCGCAAGCTGGTCGAGCAGCTCGACATGACCAAGCTGGGCGCCGACGCCTCCGACGAGCTGCGCGAACAGGTGCGGCAGGTCGTGCTGGCGCTGTGCCGCGAGGAAGACACGCTGCTCAACGCCAGCGAACGCGAGCGCCTGGCCCAGGAGATCCTCGACGAGACCTTCGGCCTGGGCCCGCTCGAACCGCTGCTGGCCGACCCCCAGATATCGGACATCCTCATCAACGGCCCGCACCAGGTATACGTCGAGCGCGGCGGCAAGCTGGTCCTGACCGACGTGAAGTTCAAGGACGACAGCCACCTGCTGCACATCATCGACAAGATCGTCTCGCCGCTGGGCCGGCGCTGCGACGAAGTGTGCCCGATGGTCGACGCGCGGCTCAAGGACGGCAGCCGCGTGAACGCCATCATACCGCCGCTGGCGATCGACGGTCCGTCGATGTCGATCCGCCGCTTCGGCTCCAACCCGGTGACGTGGGAAGACTACGTCCGTTTCAAGTCCTGTGCGCCGGAGATGATCGAGTTCTTCCGGGCCTGCGTGGTGGCCGGGCTGAACATCCTGATCGCCGGTGGCACCGGTTCTGGTAAGACCACGCTGCTCAACAACCTCTCGGGCTTCATCCCCGAAAACGAGC
>CAZRSM010000531.1:0-6729 GCA_964602755.1 uncultured Planctomycetales bacterium | reverse complement strand
CCCGGCTTCCCGGCCGCCGGCGCAGGAGCGGACGGCGCCGGCGGCGTGGCGGCGGCCAGCGTCTCGCCGGCGGGCGCCGGCCGGTCCGGCCCGGCCGGTGGCGGCGCAGCCTTGCCGCTGGCCACGGCGCGCAGGCGGGCCATGATGTCGGTGATGTCGGGTTGCGGCACCGGGCCGCCGGTGGGATGCTGCAGGTAGTTGGTGATCTCCGCGATCTGCTCCTTGAGCACGTCGATGCCCGCGAAAATCAGGTCGATGATCTCCGGCGTGATCGACAGCTCGCTCTTGCGACCCAGGTCGAGGATCGTCTCGATCTCGTGCGTGAGGCGGTTGATGTCGCGCAGGTTCAGAAAGCCGGCGATGCCCTTGATGGTGTGGAAGGGCCGGAACAGCTCGTTGATCTTGTTGGTGTCGGCAGGGTCCTTCTCGACTTCGAGCAGAGCGCTTTCGATGGCGTCCATGTGCTCGCTGCTCTCGTCGATGAAGCCCTCGATGTGCTCCTTCTCGTCCATGTCGATGATCAGCGGCTCGCTGACGTACTGCTCGACCTCAGCGCCCGCCGACGAAGTCGACGACGATCGGGGCTCGGCGGCCGGCGGTGGCGTACGCGGTTCGGCGACCGGCGGCTCGGGCTGGACCGCTGTCGGCTCGGCCACCGGCGCCTCGGCGGCCGGACCCGTTTCCGACGGTTGAGCACTGCCCTGGCCGGTGGCAGCCGCCTCGATGCGGGCTTTCAGACCGTCGAGGTCGGCCGGCTGGCCCTGCATGGCGGCCGAGATGGCGCCGACCGCCTCGGCGATCGCCGTCAGGCCGCCCTCCACATCCGCGGCTTCCTTCAATATGATTCCCTCGAGCAGGTTGGCCACAGCCGCTGCCAGCACGGACCACGGCCCTTCTGCCTGAGCCAGTGTCTGGCAACTGGTGTGCATCTGTGCCAGGCGGCCCAGGTCGTTGGGATCCAGGGGCGTTGCCACCGCTTGCTGCAGACTGTTGATGGCGGCCTCAAGCTCGGGGGCCATACTGCTCAGAGGAGGGTTGGTTTCGGCCATGGTCCTGTACATCCTCCGCGCACCAACCTGCCCGCGGGTGGTGCCCGCTTGCGGGGTACCGCTCCGATAATGCCCAATCAAGCCGGGTGCGGGCGACACCATCCGACTTGCTACCCCACTTATCGTGTTCCTGAACGGCTAATATGAGTTGGCCAGGCCATTTCTTCAGTGATTACCGGGACATGGCGGCACCAGCGAGCTTGCCTTCGTCCCCCCCGGAACGCGGTACGCGCCCGGCGGCCGCGAACCGCTGGCCGGGCCGGTCGTAACAACCGATAACTGTGGTGAGCGCCGCCCGGTCACGGAGGACGCAACGCCAGGCTCTGCGTGCCCTGTCGAGGGATCCAGATGGAGTTGCACGAACTCTCCCAACCAGCAGCGAGCAACGCTTCGCCCGATCCAGCCGCCGCAAGCGTCGTGGCGGCCCAGGCCGCCCCGGCGCACGAGCGCCGCCGACGGACGCCCGTCTGGGCGTCGTGCTTGTGGCTGCTGACGAGCGCGTCGCTGGTGGCATTGCTGCTGGCCTACCTGCTGCCGCCGGCGTTCGAACGAACCGAAGCCTGGTACGTGGCGCTGGCGACGTCGGCGTTCATGCTGCGTGTGTTCCAGTTTCACCTGGGGTTGGCGCTGCTGCTGGTGCTGCTGCTGGCGGCGCTGGGCAGGCGCTGGCGGCTGGTGGCCGTGTCGGCCGCCGGGGCGGCGCTGGCACTGTGGCCCGATCTTTCCACCTGCGTGCCCCACGATCCGCCGGCGACCGCCGGCCGTCCGATAACCATCATGTCGGTCAACCTGCTGGCGTCCAACCGGCGCGGCGACGCCATCCTCGAACAGATTCACCGCGCCGACCCGGACGTCATCTGTCTGCAGGAGTACTCCAGCTATTGGCACCAGACGCTCGGGGCGGCGCTGGGTGATACGTATCCACACGTGGCCCGCGTGGTACGCGACGATTCGTTCGGCATCGCCGTTTACTCGCGCGTGCCGTTCGAGCCGGGCCATTGCAGCACGTTCCAGCTTGGCGGGGGGCGGACGCCGCAGCAGCGTGTCGTGCTGCGATGGAATGGTCGTGAGACGGTGCTCTATAACGTGCATCTGACGCCGCCCATGTCGCTTCGCTGGGCCCGGCGACAGCGGCTCGAGCTGGCCGACCTGCGCGATCGGCTGGCTGCGGAGCGCGGCCCGCTGATAGTCTGTGGCGACTTCAACGCGACCAACTGTACGCCGCACATCGCCGCGATCGAGGAGCTGGGCCTGATCGACGTACACCTGCTGGCGGGCCGGGGACGGGGCAGCACCTGGCCGGCGCTGGGGCTGAAGCGCTACCTGCCGGGGCTGCGGCTGGACCACATCCTGGTTTCGCCGGCGCTGGCGGGCCTGGAGAGCCGCGTGGGGACTGAGTTCGGCTCCGACCACCGCCCGCTGGTGGCGCGGGTTGCGCCGGCTGGTGCGCCGACCGCGCGCCAGCGCCGAGCGCCGGGCCCGCGCCGCGCCAGTCTCAACCCCACGACCAGGCGAAACGCGCCTTGAAGTGGTGATAGTAGAGGCCAACGGCGCGCATCGCGAAGACCTTGCCGTAGAGCGACAGCGGCGCCATGATCAACGACAGCAGCAGCAGGGCGCTGGCGTCCTGCTGCTGGGCATCCTCCGGCATCACCATGCCGCCGATCAGGCCAGGGACCAGCAGGCCGGCCAGCACCGCCAGTACCACGACGCAATACGCCGGCAACGTGCGCAGGATGGTGCGCACCATCAGGTCGAGGCGGACCAGGGCCGGCATGCCGCCGACCGCCACCACCAGCAGCGTCATCGGCCAGAAGGATATCGACACCACCAGCAGGGCCATCACCAGCGCGGCGCCGGCCAGATCGCTGTTCATGATCTGATCGAAGTTCAGGCCGATCGCCTGGCCGAGCTGGCCCAGCGCTTCGTCGACCCCCAGGGACTCCATCGCCGCGAGGTAGGCCAGGCCGGCCACCAGCGGCAGCCAGGCCGCCACCCAGCTCACGGCGTACTTGACCAGCGGCAGGACGATGTCGTCCCACCAGCCGGTGGTGGCAATCGAGGGCAGCTCGTCGTCGCCGGCGGCGGCGTTCACCACGGTGTTGAGCAGGAAGGCGGCGACCCAGCCGCTGACGATCATTATGCCGGCCAGGCCGAGGCAGCCGGCCCACGGCAACAGCGTGTCCCGCAGCGCGACGATGACGGCCATGATCGCGAAGGTGGCCACGTTGCCGGGGCTCCTGGAGAACGCCAGCGTATCGGCCACGTCGCGCAGGTAGGCCCGCAGCGAACCGGGGCGCCGCTGCTCGGGCTCGTCGACGACGCCTGCTCCCACGTGGCCGGTGCAGGCCGGGTCGGGCGGCGGTGGCGGAGCGACGGGCGGCGGTGGCGGCGGCGCGACGGGCAGCGGGTCGGCGTCCGGAGGCGGCGCGGCGACCCTGAAGACCTTGCCGCACTGTCGACACCTCAGGGCCTTGCCGAGTTTGCCATCGTCGACGCGGTAGCGTTTTTCGCATTGGGGGCATTTGACGATACGCATTGCGACGTCCAGTCGTCAGAGATCAGCGAACGGAATGTGGCACGTGTCCCGACCGCCGGCATTATGATGTCTCCACAGTGCAATGCAACACCAATCGCATTGCATTCGCGTTATTAATTCGGCATGGTTTCATAACGCCGGCGGCACAGGAGAGACGCCCGGCGCTGGAATCGTGTCCCGGCCGGGCGCGGTTGGTGCGGTGTCGATTACCGCGCAGGGCGGCTCAGAAGGCCACCTGCAGCTGGACTCGGAAGATCACCGGCTGGTCGTTGACATTGGCCAGGCCCATCGGCGCACTGGAGATCGGCAGCTCGGTGATCCTGGTCACGTCGGCCTGCAGCTTGAAGTTGTTGCCGTTGATGTAGTAGTTCAGGCCGGCGGCGTATTCCCAGGTGCCTTCCTGGCCGTTGGCCAGCGTGGAGATGCCGCCCACGCGGGCCACGGCTTCGAGCTTGCGCTCCAGGCCGGGAATCGGCAGGAAATACCCCATCTGCAGATAGGCCCCATGCTGCACGGTGGTGTCACCCTGCCGGGTCAGCAGCCACCAGGGGCTGAAGGGCCGGCGGCCGGCACGGCGGGGGTCGACGATGCGCAGGATATACTCACTGCGGGCCGAAAAGCCGTGGCACTTGAAGGCCGCTGCCAGTCCGAACTGGTTGACCTGCAAACCGTTGGTGTTGGTCAGCCCGAAACCACCCACGCCCGGCAGCCGCCGCGGCAACGGGAAGGGAATGCGCGCCCCGCTGCGGTCGTACTCGTCTTCGTTGAACGCGTAGTGGAAGGCGATGTCCAGGGCCGGCGACTCGTGGAACTCGATGTCGCCCTCGGACTTCAGGTCCCGGCCGGGGTCGTCGCCCAGGGCGTGCCAGACCACGCGGAAGGCGATGGCGGGATTGTTGTCGCGCTCCGCCGGATCGGGCGAGATGGTGCGATCGCCGACACTGACCCACTGGTTGGTGACGTCGAGGAACCACTCGACGCGCCTGGCGGCGCACCGGCCCCAGAAACGCACGCCCAGCCCGCGGTTGAGGCCGAAGACCGCGTCCACCAGCGAGCGGCTGACGAACTGCAGGTCCTTGCTCGAGGTGAGCCGGGCCTGGGTCGCGGCGATCTTGAACACGCCGGCCCGGATCTGGAACTCGTCGCTGAAACGGTAGTTGACGTAGGCGTCGCGGACCGTGAAGGCGTAGCGTTGCGGGGCGTCGGCCCGGATCTGGACGTAGTAGTTCAGGTCGGGCGTGAAGGCGTGGCCGCGCAGCGCCAGGCGGGTGCGCTGCAGGTCGAAGCCCGAGCGGTCGTTGCGGCGCAGCCGGGGCATGAGGTAGCGGTTGCGCCCGCCCTGGTTATAGTAGGTGTAGCGGAACTGCATCCGCCCGTTGATCCGCAGGTGGAACTTGTCGTCGCTGCTCTTGACGTAGAAGCCCTTGTCGTAGCCGGCCAGCATGACGGTCGGCATCAGACTTTCCCTGAACTCCTGCTCCGAGAGGATCTCGCGGATCTGCTGCTTCATCGCCTCGGTCCGCGCCGCGTCGGCATCCTGAGCGAAACCAGCCGACAGCCTGTCTTGCAAAGCCTCGAGCCGCGCCTGCTGAGCCTCGAGCAACGCTTCGAGCCGGGCCACCTGCTGCTCGTCGTCGGCTGCTGCCGGCTGCGCTGACGGCATCGCCACGACCAGGGCCAGCACGAGCGCTGCGCCAGTCCATCCGTGCACTGTTCGAGTGTTCATGGGATTTGCTCCATTCAGACCCGCGCCGAAGTGATGGTCCGGAAGCCCTCGCTCCCGCTCGCGTTTGACTTGACCGCGCCGACTCCGGCAGCTTCACACGTGTGCCAGTGGCCGGAGATACCCTGCATCCCGGGCCCGTCGCGTGGGAGTTTAGCCAGGGTGCGCAGGGTTGTCGAGCATCTGAACGGGACTTTCACACACTGGAATCATACGGGGTTGCATTCGCAGGCATGCAAATGACCGGACGCGGTCGGCGCGCAGCAAACGACGGCGAACTCGGCCGTTGAGGGTCGAGAGTCGCCGTCGCGCTGTTCAACGGAACGCCAGGCTCAGAATGACTTGAGCGATTCCTCGTCTATGAATTCGAAAGCGTCAACTTCGGCGTCGGTAGTATTGCCGGCGCAGTTGCTCGGGGCCGGCGGCTCGGCGGTGGGCGACCGGTCCGCCCCCGCCTCCTTGGCGACAGCAGTCTGATGTGGGGACTCTGCCGTGGACCGCGTGACCGGCTTGGCGTTACCGGCAGCCGAGGCGCCCGTGGTGGCAGGCCTTGGTTTCGAGCTGCGTGCCGGTTTGACGCCGGTCGACTCGGGCTTGTTGGCCTTGGAGTCGGCTTCGCTGGTATCCAGAGCCACCACATAGCCGTGGCCGTCGCCGGCCGGCTCGCAGCGCACCACCTGGCCCTTGAGTGTCTCGGTCGAGCCGTCGGGTTTCGCTATGGCTATCGTGCACGACGAGTCGACGTCGAGGGCCTGGTCGGTAGTAAAGCTGATGCCGCCCTCCGAGCGATCGCGCGTGCGGGCGGTCGCTCCCACCGGCTTGCCGTTGCAGACACCCTGGATGCTGGCGTGCTGGCAGTACATCTGGCGACTGGCACGACGCCGACTGCCGCTGACCAGGCCGCTCAGGTCGGCTACCACCTGGTCCTTGAGCGCGATCGACATCGCGGTGAGCTGCTCGGCGGCACTGGCAGTCTGCTCGGCACCAGCGGCATTGGACTGCGTGATCTTGTCCATTTCCGCAATGGCCTGAGCCACCTGCTTGATGCCGTCGGACTGCTGGGCCGAAGCCTTGGTGATTTCGTTGACCAGGTGGGACACGCTGTTGACCGCGTCGGTGATCGACTTGAGCACCACGGCCACTTCGCTGGAAACCTTGGTCCCTTCGCGGGCCTTGTCCACCGCCGAGGTGATCAGCGCGGTGGTCTCGCGGGCCGCCGTGGCGGTACGCTGGGCCAGGTTGCGGACCTCGTCGGCCACTACCGCGAAGCCGCGGCCGTGCTCGCCGGCCCGGGCCGCCTCGACCGCGGCGTTGAGGGCCAGCAGGTTGGTCTGGAAGGCGATGCCCTCGATCCCCTTGATGATCTTGCCGATCTCGTCGGCCGACGCGTTTATGTCCTCCCTGGCCGTGTCGACCAC
>CAZRSM010000530.1:0-1530 GCA_964602755.1 uncultured Planctomycetales bacterium | reverse complement strand
CCATCCGCGAACAGGGACTCGATGCCGAATTCTGGCTGATAGGCGGCGAGACCGCCCCCACCGCGGTGCAGAGCGAGCTGATCGACCAGATCCACGCCTACGGGCTGAGCGACCGCTGCCGCTGGTTCCCGCGCATCGAATACCGTGCCATGCATCGCGCCTACGGCGCCGTGCGGGCCAGCGGCGGGATGATGATCGTCACCAGCATCAACGAATCGTTCGGCATGTCCGTGCTGGAAGCCCTGGTCAGCGGCTGTCCGGTGCTGGCCTCGCGCGTGGGGGCCCTGCCCGAGATCGCCCCCGATCGCGACTACCTGTCGTTCTACGAACTGGGCGACTGGACCGCCGCCGCCCGCCTGGCGATCAAGCTGACCAGCCGGCCACGCGGCCGTGCGCTGGGCGAGCGGCTCGATGCCGACCGCCAGTGGCTGGTCGCTCAATACTCGTGCCAGGCGGTGGCCGAGCGTTACCTGCGCGCCCTGGAAAACCTGACCGGCCTGTCGCTGCCCAGCCTGGCCGAACCGGCCGCAGCGGCCGCCGGCTGACCCGCGTCATTCGTGCGGGCCGACTACGACTCGCGGCTGTAATAGCCGAATCGATCGGCCGAGTAGCAGCGTGGCACGCGCTCGGCCGCACTCCGCCACCACTGTGCGTGACTGTGGACCGCCCCCAGTTCGGCGGCCAGTCGCTGCGCCGCCGCGCGGCTCAGGCACAGCGTCCACGGATGCACCCTCGCCACGTAGCGGTATTCGTCCCCCTCCCCGGTCCGTCGCAGCCGACCCGCCACGAAGCGGCAGTAGCAGGCCTTGCCGATCGCCTCACCGGTGACGTAGCGGGTGGCGTTGGCATAGTCGGTCAGGTAGTAGCGGCCGTAATGATCGGCGGGGTTCATCACCGCCAGCCAATCGGCGTTCGTGGCGTCCAGGACCCGGTGCATGATGCGTCCCCAGCCGCCTTCGGTCAGGTAGACCACGGTCACCGGCTGGCCCTCGGTGGCCAGGTGCGTAGCGGCCAGGGCCGCCTGTTCATCCAGCGCCCCCACCAGCAACGCCTTGTTGCCGTAGGCCTGTCGGCGAAAATGCTCGAAGGCCGCCGCCACCTGCCGCTCACCGGTGGCCGCCGCTACGAACGCCATTTGGGGCGTCGCCGGCGTCGGGCTGCGCAGCCCGACGGCTTGCAGGATCGTCGCGAGCCGATGGGTGTAGGTGTGTTCGCTCAGGACCTTGCGCTGGCCGCGCAGCGCCAGGCGCTCGCGATACTCATCGTCACCCAGCAGCCGCTGGAGTAGCGTCCGGGTGGTTTGTTCGTCGCGGCTCATCAGCACCACATCGGCGCCCAGCAGGCGCTCGATGCCCAGCGAATACGAGCTGACTACCGGCGTGCCGCTGGCCAGCAGCTCGAAGACGCGCCGCGAGAACATGGTGGGCGAGTCGGCCACGCTGTTGATGTTCACGAAGACCTTGTAGCGTTTGTACGCCGCCAGCATCTCCACGTATGGCAGCACGCCGCGCACCGCCGGCCTATACTCGT
>CAZRSM010000529.1:0-4359 GCA_964602755.1 uncultured Planctomycetales bacterium | reverse complement strand
CCAGTGTGCAGACCGCCCTGGGGCAGATCTCGGCGGACTTCCGCGAAATCCACCGCAACGCCCAGCGCGAGCTGGAAGACAACCTGCTGATGGCCGAGACGGTGGCCCAGGCCACGCTCAGCGGCATTCGCAAGGAGTTCCAGGCGCTGCGGCATCAGGTGGCCGCCATGCGCGACCAGCTCGACGCCATCGAGCGCGACATGCAGGCGGCCCTGGCCGCCTTCCGCTATCGCCCCGTCGAGCAGCCCATCGAAGCCTGGACGCCGCCTTCCGGCGATCTCAAGGCCCTCTGCCAGCGGCTGCTCGAGGACGCCCGGCGACAGCTCGACGCTCTGCGCAATCTGCCGGCCCCGCGCCTGTTCGTGGGCAACAAGCCCTGGCTGCTGGCGGCGTTCTGGACCGCCACGCTCGCCGGCGGCGCCGCCGGGCTGTCGGTGGCCGCCGTGCCCCACTGGCCGCCGCTGGCGATCAGTGCACCGGCCGGCGCGTTGCTGGGGGCTCTGGGTGCCGGGGCAACTCTGCGCCACAAGTGGCGTCAGGCGCAGCATCAGCTTCGCAGCGCCCACGTCCAACTGCTGACCACTCTGGCCCACGCGCGCGAGGCGCTGGCCGAGCGGCTCGAACGCGCCGAGCAGAAACGCCAGCACGACGAGCGTGAAGCCCTGCAGAAGCGCGAGGCCGACATCAGCGCCGCCCGCGAGGCCTTCGAGACGCGCATGGCCCGCACGCGCCAGCGGCGGCAGGAGTCCGAAGCCAACATCGACCGCATGCGGGCCGAGGCCCACGACGAGCACGTGCAGCGCCGCGAGAAGACGCTCGCGAACATCCGGCGCCACCGCGACAGCAGCGAACAGCATCTGCGTCAGACCGAGCAGGCCGAGCTGGCCCGCATCGCCGCCGAGTACGACAAGCGCGTCGCGCTGGCCCGGCAGCGCCATCAGGAGCAGCAGGCCGAACTGCGTGAGCGCATGCGCCGCAGCCTGGACGACCTGCGCCGCTTCGTCGAGCAGACGCGGAGTCTGGATCTGCCGCTCGAACCGGTCTGGCAACGGGCGATCGAAGCCTGGAAACCGCCCGAGCGGTTCCCCCCGCACGTGCCGCTGGGCTTCTGGCGCATCGAGCTGGAGCGTCTGGCGGCGTCGGCCCGCTCGGCGGCGGCGTTCCTGGCCGAGTGCGGTCCGGTGTTGCGCGTGCCGGCCCTGCTGACGCCGCCGGTGCGTTGCTCGCTGCTGCTGCAGAGCGGACGCGAAGGTCGCAAGGCGGCGATCGAGACGCTGCGGGCGGTGATGCTGCGGCTGCTGACCAGCCTGCCGCCGGGGCGGGTGCACTTCACCATCATCGACCCGGTGGGTCTGGGCGAGAACTTCGCGGGCCTGATGCACCTGGCCGATTACGAGGAGGCCCTGGTGGGCGGGCGCATCTGGACCGAGAGCGAGCACATCGAAGCCCGCCTGGCCGAGCTGACCGCGCACATGGAAAACGTCATCCAGAAGTACCTGCGCAACGAGTTCGCCACCATCGACCAGTACAACGCCCAGGCCGGCCAGCTCGCCGAACCGTATCGCTTCCTGGTCATCGCCGACTTCCCGGCCAACTTCGGCGACCAGGCCGCCCGGCGGCTGGCGAGCATCGTGGCCAGCGGTCCCCGCTGCGGGGTTTTCACGCTGATCGCGCAGGACCAGCGGCTGCCGCTGCCGCCCGATCTGGATATCGCCGACCTGGCCGCGGCGGCGCTGCACCTGCGCTACGAGGAGGGGCGCTTCGTCTGTCAGGACGAACTGCTGAGCCGGTTCGAGCTGCAGCTCGATCGTCCACCCGACGAGCAGACGCTCACACAATTGATGCACTGCGTGGGCCGCGCGGCGCATCGCAGCCTGCGGGTGGAGGTGCCCTTCGAGTCGGTGGCGCCGCCCGACGGCCGGCTCTGGAGCCGCAGCAGCGCCGCCGGGCTGGAAGTGCCGCTGGGACATACCGGCGCCGTGCGGCTGCAGCACCTGCGGCTGGGGCGCGGCATGGCCCAGCACATGCTCATCGCCGGCAAGACGGGCTCGGGCAAGTCCACGCTCCTGCACGTGCTGATCACCAACGTGGCGCTGTGGTACAGCCCGCAGGAGGTCGAGTTGTACCTGGTGGACTTCAAGAAGGGCGTCGAGTTCAAGTGTTACGTGACCGGCAGGCTGCCGCACGCGAAGGCCATCGCCGTCGAGAGCGACCGCGAGTTCGGCCTGAGCGTGCTGCAACGCCTGGATGCCGAGATGACCCGCCGCGGCGAGCTGTTCCGGGCCGCCGGCGTGCAGGACCTGCCGGCCTATCGCGAGACCACCGGCCGGACGCTGCCGCGCGTGCTGCTGATCGTCGACGAGTTCCAGGTGTTCTTCAGTGAAGACGACCGTCTGGCGCAGGAAGCCACGCTGCTGCTCGACCGGCTGGTGCGCCAGGGCCGGGCCTTCGGCATCCACGTGATCCTCGGCTCGCAGACCCTGGGCGGCACGGCCAGTCTGCCCCGCAGCACCATGGGCCAGATGGCCGTACGCGTGGCGTTGCAGTGCTCCGAGGCCGACTCGCAGCTCATCCTCGACGACACCAACCTCGCCGCCCGGCTGCTCTCACGCCCCGGCGAGGCGATATACAACGACGCCGGCGGCCTGGTGGAGGGCAACAGCCCCTTCCAGACCGCCTGGCTGCCCGACGAGCAGCGCAACGCCTGGCTGGCGCGGATCGTCCGGCAGGCCCGCGAGCTGCCCGAACCGCCCGCCCCGCCGGCGGTCTTCGAGGGCAACGCCCCGGCAGATATCCGCGCCAACCGCCCGCTGTCCGCCCTGCTGGCCGGCCAGGCGGCACCCGGCGAACCGCGCGCCTGGCTGGGCGAGCCGGTGGCCATCAAGCCGCCCACGGCGGCGGTCCTGCGCCGCCAGAGCGGCGCCAACCTGCTGATCGTCGGGCAGTATCAGGAGTATGCCGAGGCCCTGCTGGCCGCGGCGCTGCTGAGCCTGGCGGCTCATCACGCGCCGCCCGACGCCCGGTTCGTGGTGCTCGACGGACAGCCGGCCGACGCCGCCCCGCAAGGCCCGCTGCACGAGGTGGCTGCTCGACTGGCGCACGAGGTGCGTTTTGTCGCCTGGCGCGAGGTGGCCGAAATGCTCTCCCAGCTCGCGGCCGAGACGCGCCGGCGCATCGAGCAGCCCGCGGCCGACCAGCCGGCGGTGTACCTGCTGATCAACGGCCTGCAGCGCTATCGCATGCTGCGGCGCAGCGACGACGAGTTCAGCTTCGACGCCGCCGAGCGCGAGCCGGCGCCCGACCGGTTGCTGGCCGAGCTGCTGCGTGACGGCCCGCCGACCGGGCTGCACGTGCTGGCCTGGGCCGACACGCTGGCCACGCTCGAGCGCACGCTGGATCGCCGCACCATCTCCGAGTTCGACCACCGCGTGCTGTTCCAGATGAGCGCCACCGACTCGGCCAACCTGATCGACTCGCCGGCGGCCAACCGCCTGGGGCTGTACCGCGCGCTGCTCTACAGCGAGGAACAGGGCCTGATCGAGAAGTTCCGCCCCTACGGCCCGCCGTCGCGCGACTGGCTCGACGACGTGCTGCCTCAACGCCCGCAGACCTGAGCGCCGCGAGGGCAAGCGGCGCGCTGCGGACTAGCGGCGCGCGTGGCGGGATGGCGGCGCGGGCTGCGGGTTAGCGGCGCAGGCTGCGCAATAGCGGCGCACGCTGCGAACTTGCGGCGCGCGCGGCGGAATAGCGACGCGCGCTGCGGCATAGGGCGCGCGTGGCGCTGACTCCCCTCCCTTTCAGGGAGGGGCGGGGGGAGGGTCGGGGCAACGAACTCGGGCTGACTTCCCCGCGCGCCGCAGGTTTCGAATGAAGAATAGCGAATGGCGAACTGTTGCCCTGCGCCGACGGCACGGCTATCCGCAGGCAGCTCGCATTCGTCGGCTCTGACCCCCCTGTAAGTCCCCCCTGGAAGGGGGGACGGTCGGCGCGCGGCGCCTCGTTGTGGTCGTGGTGAGAATTGCCCAACCTGTGTCTTGGCGTCCTGGCGGTTCTTCCTGGCGTCTTGGCGTATTGCCCGGATATTTCATCAGGCTTCGGGTTGTTCTGTTTTTCGGGTGTCTGGGCTCGCTGCGTGTACCTGAGCGGGCGTGTGGTGCTGGTCGGCGCAGAACGCTCCCTTTCCCCCGCACGGCATTCGGGTTGTGAAGCGGTCAGCTCGGGGCGGGACGGGCCGCGGGGCCGGCGCGGGAACAGCCGGTCGCGGCGGCCGCCGACACCAGAGAGGCGGCGATGCGGCGGAAGAGATTCCGCCACGGACAAGCGCTCGATAAGTGCAGCACCACGCGCCGCACGCTGATC
>CAZRSM010000528.1:0-2340 GCA_964602755.1 uncultured Planctomycetales bacterium | reverse complement strand
TGTGGTCCCCCCTGGAAGGGGGGACGGTGGGCGCGCGGCGCCTCGTTGTGGTCGTGGTGGGAATTGCCGACCCTACGTCTTGGCGTTTCTTGGCGGTTTTCTTGGCGCCCTTGGCGGTTTCTGGCGGCTCTCGGCGAGCGTCGGCGTACTCCCATCGTGCTGACCGGTTCCCTGCCTGTCGTTCGTCCTCAGGCCCCCTCGTCGCCGCGTTGCTGGCGCTGGTGCCGGGCGGCTTGACGCCGCGGCGGGGCATTCGCTAGGATGCCGCTCTCGGCCGGCAGCGCGGTCCGAGACGGGGGTGAGCGGCGAGGAGCGACCACGTTGGCGCGGCGTGGCGGGCCGTGGGTCGGTTTGCATCGCGGCGCGTCGGCCGCTGACGGGCGGGCGTCCGTGTGGAATCCAGGCAGGACAAGAACCGCAAGCCGCCGCCGTCGAAATGGCCGAACCTGTACCGCTATGCCAGCATGGGCTTGGAGCTGGCAGCCGCCATCGTCGGCCTGACGCTGGCCGGGTGGTGGGTCGATTACCGGTTCGGGACCGGTCGCAAAGGCATTCTGGTGGGAGCGATACTCGGAATCGTCGGCGGGTTTTACAACTTTCTGAAACAAGCGCTCGAGCTGTCCCGTCAGCAGAACCTCACGAAAGGCGACGACTCTGACAACGGCAATGACCCCAACAAGCCCGACTGAGCCAAGCCGAGCGGGGGCTGCGGCCCGGATCATGCTCACCGCGCTGGCCGTGGCCGCCGCGCTGGTGGCGCTGGGCTACTGGCCGACGGTGCGCGTCGGCGGGACAGGTGCGGTCGGCGGACTGCTGGCCGGAGTGGCCGTGGCGCTGGTGGGGGCCTGGGCGGGCAGCTTGCCGACGATTCTCTACTCCTCGCGGCCGCCGCAACAGCATGCCACCGGCATCCTGCTGGGGCTGGGAGTGCGGTTCGGGGTGACGGTGGCGCTGATGCTGGTCGTCTGGCTGGGCAGCGGTCTGCCCCGGCGGCCCTTGTTGTTGTGGGTAGGCATCGCGCAGTTGGTCCTGCTGCTGGTCGACGTGTTGGGGCTGGTGGCGCTACTCAAGCGAGCAACGAGGAAGGCGTAGATGACGGGGTTATTGTTGGCAGCCGAGGGCAGCCCGCTTAACCATGTGGTTCAGCACCCGATCGTCGAGTGGCACGTCGAGTGGCTCAACCTGACGATCCTGAGCAACCACATCATCATGCAGATCATCGCGGGGTTGCTGCTGCTGGTGGTGATTCCGCTGGCCCTGCGGCGCCGGGCGGGCGACGACGAGATCGGCCGGCTGGTGCCCCGCGGCCTGGGCAACGCCATCGAGGGGCTGTGTGCGGCGTTGCGGACCCACGTCTGCGAGCCGGTACTGGGCCAGTACACCGATCGCTTCTGCCCGTATATCTGGTCGGCGTTCTTCTTCATCCTGACCTGCAACCTGCTGGGCATCATCCCGCTGGGGGCGTGGACGCCGTTCTGGGGACACGGGCACTACCTGGGCGGCACGGCCACCGGCAACATCTGGGTCACCGGCACGCTGGCGGTCTGCACGCTGTTCATGATCGTATACAGCGGCCTGAAGACGCACGGCATGGCCTACGTCAAGCACTTTTTCATGGGGCCGCCGGGGCTGAACGTGTTCATCGCGTTCCTGGAAGTGGTCGGCCTGGTGGCCAAGACCTTCGCGCTGGCCGTGCGTTTGTTCGCCAACATGATCGCCGGCCACATTCTGCTGGCGGTGTTGCTGAGCTTCATCGGCATGGCGGCCCAGGCATTGGGCAACGGGCCGGCACTGCTGATATCTATTCCGATCGTGCTCGGCAGCGTGGCCATCAACCTGCTCGAGATCTTCGTGGCGTTCCTGCAGGCGTTCATCTTCACGTTCCTCAGTGCGGTGTTCATCGGCATGGCGGTGAACATCCACCACGACCACGAGGAGCACCACGAAGCCCACGCCGCATGAGGCGGCCCACCAGCCGCCGAGCGGCGCGTTTGACAGACCGGTGTTCGATCGCCATGCCCGGTAAGTGGGGTAACGGGCCGCAAGGCTGGAATACGCGATGGCGATAATCGACGAAACGATGCCGTTCGACCCCACCGGACGGCCAGCAGAAGTTCAAAGAAAGGGTTGAGACGATGAGCAAGAAGCGAGCTATCTTTGCACTGGCGTGCATGTTGCTCGGCCTGGGGCTGATGGGCAGCGAGCTGGCCATGGCCCAGGGCCATGCCGAGGATGGCATGCAGGCCGCCCCGCTGATCGGCGACGCCGGCCTCAAGGGTATCGGTGCCGGTATCGGTGCCGGGCTGGTGGTCATGGGTGGTGGGGCCGGCATCGGCCGCC
>CAZRSM010000527.1:0-1666 GCA_964602755.1 uncultured Planctomycetales bacterium | reverse complement strand
ACAGCGACTGGACCGCCCGGCACGAGGGGCAGGCCTACTGGAACGGCTACACGATCGAACGCATGCGGGCCGAGCTGCGCAGCCCGGCACGCGAGCGGCTCGAAGCGGTCTGCGAGCTCGGCCGCGAGGTCGAGCTGCCGCCGCCGAAGCGCCCGGCCCGGCGGGTGCGTGTCCGCCGGCCCGACGGCGACGAGCTCGACCCGCTGGCGTGGGTCCGACGGGGTCCCGACGGCTGGATCGAGATCGAACGCACGACGCGGCGGGCGCCGCGGCCGGTGCGCATCGGCATCAACCTGTCGGTCCCCTGGTACGCCAAGCCGCGCGAGCTGCTCTACCGCGGAGCGGCGGCGGTCGCGCTGGCGGACCACTACACGCGGCAGGGCTGCTCGGTCGGCATCACGGCCTTCGACTGCGGGCAGCGGCTGACGCGCTGGATGGGCACGCACGTGCTCGAGGTGGTGCTCAAGCGGCCCAGCGAGCCGCTCGACCTGCCCATGCTCGCGCTGGCCCTGGCCGAGCTGGCGTTCTTCCGGCTGGTGGTGATCTCCGCCCTGATCCGGCTGGCACCGCACCAGGTGCGCAACGGGCTCTCGCAGGTCGGCACGCTGCCGGACGGTTGGCGGGCCGGCTTCGACGCGGTTCTCGACAGCGACGTCCGCTCGAAGGACGACGCGGTGAGGTTCATCCGGCAGATGGCAGAACAGGAGGTGCAGCGATGAAACGCGAGCAAGAGCAATGGGAAGTGGTGCATGTCTACACGCGCCGGCAGGCGATCGAGGACGGCGTGCTGATCGAGGTGCCGCAGGCAGCGCTGCGACCGCTGGGCATCCGCTACCCGGTCGCGATCACGCGCAACCTGTGGGCCCGGTGCATCGGTCCGATCGGCGAAGACCCTGATCCGCTGAAGCTGGCCGAACCGGAGAACCGCGACCAGATGCACCGGCTGGCGGCGATGCTGTGGGCCTTTCGCAACGCGGCCAGGTCACCTCGCGGGCAGACGAACCTGATGACGCTCTGCCTGCCGGACCTCGACGAGCGGCCGACCGAGGTGTGGGCCCACTGCGGCCCGGGCGACACGCCGGAGCCGGTGATCACGCTCATGCTGCCGGAGGACTACTGATGCATGCGGAGCGATTCGTACTGCTGGCATCGATCGACGACGGACAGGACCAGTTCTTCGTGCTGGTCACGATGACGCCCGGGCAGGCGCGACGCTGCCTGGCCGCGCGCGACGTGTTCACGAAGGCCAGGCGCGAGCTGGGCTCCGTTGTGATGCTGCGGCTGGACGACCCGTTGGCCGAGGCGGTCGGGGTCTCGGGCTGGAGCCTGAACGATGCGCGCGAGGTCGCGGGCGCGCCGGCCGACATCATCGACCGGGTCGAAGCGGAAGGCTGGCTGCGTCTCGGTGCCGGCCAGGCCGAACGCATGGATCCCGCCGCGCCGGCGGTCGTGTACGCGGAAGTGGGCGCGGACGGCGTGGCGTGGAAGGTCATCGACCTGATCGGCGAGGCGACGCGCGAGCTGTGGTCCGAGACGCTGCCGTGGAACGTGATCGAGTCCCTGGCGGCGAGATGACGCGACCCGAACGCGAGGGCTCCCGCCGGGAGCCTGAGCGCTCGGGCCGCATGGGGTGGCCCGCAGGCGAAAGGAGAAGCGACATGCACGA
>CAZRSM010000526.1:0-9022 GCA_964602755.1 uncultured Planctomycetales bacterium | reverse complement strand
ATCGTCGGGATCGACTTCCACGGTGGTGACGATGGTGTTGGCGATCAGGTCGATGTTTCGGCGGCGCAGCTCGTTGTTGAGGCACTGGGCGATCATGTAGCCCATGCCGCCCTGGGTATCGGCCACGCAGATATCGAGCGGCAGGGTGTAGACCTCGTGGGCGGCCAGCTCGACGCGTCGCAGGACGTTACCGACCTGCGGCCCGTTGCCGTGGGTGATCAGCAGCCGCTGCCCGTGCGCGATCATGTCGACCAGGTGCCGGGCGGTGGCGCGGGTGGTCGCGAACTGCTCGGGTATGTTGCCCTCCTTGTCGGCGGGCGAAATAGCATTGCCGCCGAGGGCCACCACAGTCGGGTGCTCGGATGACTGAGTATTCATGCAGTTATTCTCGGCAGAAAGTGCCGGTTTGGCCAGCGGGCCGGGCAGGTCCGATAACGCGGAGTCAGGGCATCGTCAGCTCGCAGCGCAACCAGTCCCGGGCGCGGTTCCAGTCGTTCTTGACGGTGGACAGCGAGACCTGCAGCGCCGCCGCCACGTCGGCCAGCGGCAGCTCGGCAAAGAAGTGCAGCTTGACCACCCAGGCCGGACGCGGGGCCACGCGCTGGAGCTTGCGCAGCGCGTCGCGCACCGCCAGACGCTCCGGGACCGCGGCGGCCTTGTCGGTGGGCACATCGTGCAGCGCCACGCGGCGGCAGGAGCCGCCGTGCTTGAGCGCCCGCTGCTGTCTGGCGCGCTCGATGAGGATACGATCCATGCTGCGGGCGACGGCGGCGAAGAAGTGGCTCGCGCCGTCCCAGCACCGGCCGCTGCGGGCCACGCGCAGGAAGGCTTCGTGGACCAGTTCGTCGGGGTGGGCCGGTTCGGTGCGGGACTCGCGGGCCAGTTTGAACCGCGCCAGGCGATACAGGTCGTCGCAGACCAGCGTGAGCAGCTCGTGGGCGGTGAACCGCGTGGCGGCGATGGACAGACGGTGAGCAGGCATTCCTGGCACGACTCCCGTTCGCGGGTCTGAATCCTTTGGGCGAATTACATCAGGATAGACGAACGACCGGGCCCGACGGCTACCGATTCTTGCACTCTTGCCCGCCGCGAGCAACGAAAAAGACCCCATCCGGCCCGATCGGGCCGCAGCGAGCGGGAAAAAGGTGTGGCGAAATGCCGCGCGTGGCGGGCCGGCGGCCTCTCGGCGGCTCAGGCCTTGAGCACGTGCCCGTTGTGCAGCACCTGGTTGATGCTGTCGGTCAGCGTGTCGGCCGTGAAGGGCTTGTGGATGAAGCCCACCGGCCGGTGCTTGCCGAAGCGTGAGGCGATGTTGGTGGTGCTGTAGCCGGTGGCGATTATCACCTTGGCGTCGGGCCTGATTTCTATGATCCGGTCGAAGACTTCGCTGCCGCTCATGTCGGGCATGGTCATGTCGAGCAGCACCACGTCGATCTCGCGGGCGTGCCGGTCGAACAGTTCCACGCCTTGCGAGCCGTGCCGCGCTGTGAGCACGCGCATGCCGCGGTACGAGAGCATGTCGTGGATCACGTTGCGCACTTCGTCGTCGTCGTCGATGACCAGCACGGTGGCGTGCGGCTGCTGCGCGTCTTCGGGCTGGTCGTCGGCGGGAGCCGGGCCAGCCGGGGCGACGGCGCAGGCCGGGAAGATGACGGTGAACCGCGCCCCTTGGCCCGGGCGGCTCTCGACGCGGATGCCGCCGTGCAGGGCCCGGATCAGCCCGTGCATGGCCGAGAGTCCCAGCCCGCGGCCCGGTCCTTTCCGCGAGAAGAACGGCTCGAAGATGCGGTCGATGATCTCGGGCTCCATGCCGCAGCCGTCGTCCTGCACGATCAGGGCCACGAAGCGGCCGGCTGCGAGGTTCTGGCCGGGGTAGTCGTTATGGATGTCGTCTTCCGTGAGCCGCAGAGGCTCGGTCGCGATGCGGATGTGGCCGGCCTTCGAGCCGATGGCCTCGACCGCGTTGACCAGCAGGTTGGTCACGATCTGCTGCAACTGGCCGGTGTCCAGTTCGACCGGCGGCAATTCGGGGTGCAGCTCGAGGCTCAGCTCGATGTTGGGCGGCACCGCGGCCCGCATGAACTCGGTCATTTCGCGGATCTGGTCGTTGAGGTCGACGCGGGCCGGCGCGCACTCGACGCGGCCGGAGTAGGCCAGAATCTGCTGGATGACCTTGGAGGCCCGTTCGCAGGCCCCCACGATGCGGTGCAACCGCTGGGCCACCGGGCCGGGCAGCTCGCCGCCTTCGGCCAGGGCCAGGCTGGCATGGCCCTGTATGCCGGCCAGCATGTTGTTCAGGTCGTGGGCGATTCCGCCGGCCAGCAGGCCCAGGCTTTCGAGCTTCTGGGCCTGCTGGATCTGGGCTTCGAGCTGGCGGCGCTGTTCGGCGGCCTGGCGCTGCTGTGTGACGTCGCGGAAGATCAGCACCGCGCCGGCCGGGTCGTCGCCGTCGAACATCGCCACCGCGGAATACTCGACCGGGAACTCGCGGCCGTCGGCGCGCCTGAAGGTGTCCTCGCCGCGGATCTTCTCGCGCGGGTCGGCCAGGATGCGGCAGACCGGGCACTGAGCCGGCCGGCACGCGCCGGCAGCGCCCAGCAGCACCTCGTGCCCGAGGCGCCCGATCAGCTCCGGCGCCGGCGTGCCGATCAGCTCGGCCGCCGCGGGATTGCAGAAGCTGATGCGTCCCTCGGCGTCGAGGCCGACGATCGCCTCGGCCGCCGAGTCGAGGATCAGTTTCTGCTGGCGCGAGAGGCGGGCCAGCTCCTGCTCGGCCCGCAGTCGGCGCGTGATGTCGCGCGCAAAGCCCACCAGGATCTTGCGGCCGTTGTCGTGCAGCACGTTGACGCTGATCTCCAGATGCACCAGGTGGCCGTCCTTGTGGCGATGGGCGGTGGGGAAGTGGTGCAGGCCGGTGCGGGTGTGCGACGGTACGCCGCCGTTGTTGTGCTGGTCGACCTCGATGTCGGTGATGCGCATGCGCAGCAGCTCGGCCGAGGTGTAGCCGGTCATGCGACAGAAGGCTTCGTTGACCTCGAGGAAGCGGCAGTCCTCGTCGACCACGAAGAAGCCGTCCATCGAGCTGAGCAGGATGGCCTCGTTGCGGCGGGCCAGCCGGCGAAAGCGCTCGTGCGAGGCGTCGAATTCGCTGGAGTCGTGCAGCACGACCAGGGCCGGGGGTTGGGTGGTGGCTTCGATGTTCAGTGGAATGATGTCGACCAGGAGCGTCGGGCCGTCGGGCCGCGTGATGCACAGCCGTCGTCGCAGTCGGGTCTCGCACGCGTTGCGCAGCAGGTCCAGGAACTCCTCGTGGCACTCGCGCGGCAGGCGCGACAAGACGCCGGGGGTCGGCGAGATGCCGGCCTCGGTGCTCTCCAGACATTGTGCAGACTGGTTAACCAACGCCCATTCCATTGGTCAGCTCCTGGTTTTCGACCGGCCCGGCGCCGGGTCGGCGGCGGCCGGCGGGTCGGACTTCGTTTCCACCTCCACTGCCTTGCGCAGCCGCAGCCAGGTAGTGCGGTCGAGTTCGCCGCGGGCCTGGCGGGCCGCACGCAGCGCCCGGGCCTTTTGTCGGCGGGCGTCCTGCTCCATGTGACGGTTGTCGTGTCGGCGGGCCAGTTGGATCCGCCGATCGGCGCATTGCACGGCCTGGAGCAGGTTGCCCAGGCGCATGTTCAGGTCGGTCATGTATTCGTAAACGCGGGCCAGGCCGTTCCAGAAACTCGTCTTTTCGAGGATGTTGAGGGCTACCGCCAGCTCGTGCTTGGCGTCGGCCAGGCGCCCCTGCAACAGCGCGCAGTGCCCCAGGTTCATGAAGGTGATGCCCATGTTCACGGCGTCGTCGCTCTCCTGGGCCAGCGCCAGGGCGCGGTGGAAGAAGTTGCGGGCTTCCTCGTAACGCTGCTGCTCGCGCCGCACGTGTCCCAGCCCGTTGTAGGGCCCGATCAGCGAGACCAGCGCCCCGAACGAGCGGAACAGCTCGACCGCCCGGCCGAAAGTCCGACCGGCGGCCTCGATCTGGCCCATCTGCAGCAGCACGAACCCCAGGTTGTTGTAGATCGGCGCCAGCTCGGTGGTCAGCGACAGTTCCTCGGCGGCCCGGGCCGCCTGCGCCAGGCAGGCGTCGGCCTGGCCGTATTGGCCGCGGAAATAGTGCATGGCCCCCATGTTCGCCAGCGCCTGCACCTTGAGCCGCTGGTCCCCGCCGCGGGCGGCCAGTTGCAGCAGACGCTGCTGGTACTCCGCGGCCTGCTGGTAGCGTCCCAGCCGCGCGCAGCAGGCTCCCACGAAACCCAGGGCGTCGCCGTAGTCCGGGTGCATCTCCAGGGCCTGCTGACCCAGTCGCAGTGCGGTGTTGTAGTCGCCGTTGAGGAAGGCGTGCTTGGCCCGGAAGAAGCGTTCTTCAGCCGCGAGCTTGTCGTGCGGCGGATGGTGGTAGCTGGGCGGAGGCGTCTGGCCCAGTCCGAGCCTGTCGGCGATCTGTTGTACCAGGGCCGCTTCGAGGTGCGCCAAGGTGGCCAGGGCCCCGCTGGTCAGCGGGATGCTGATCACGTCGGCCCGGCCGACCGAGACGATCTCGGCGGCCAGCTCGATGTGGTCCTCACGACGGCGAAACGTGCCGCGCACGATGCTGGCCGCTCCGCTGAGCCGCCCGGCTTCGCGCAGTTGCTGGTTTTCGCTCAGCGTGCCGCGTCGGGCGATGCGGGCATGCGTCTGGGTGAACTGGTCGATGTCGACCACGAAAGCGCCCGGCAGTTGCGCCAGGGCCGCCGAGATGTGATCCGCGATGGAGTGCCCCAGCCATTGGTCCGCGCTGTCGTCCGAGCAGTTGGCGAACGGCAAGACCACCAGCCCGCGCGGCTGCGGCAGGCCGACCGGGGCGCTGGCGGGTGGCGTGGCTACACGGCTGGGGTGCTGCAACTGGTCAAGAAAGCTCTGAGCCGAGCCGAAGCGGTCGCGCGGATCGGGGGCGGTGAGTTTCTGCAGGGCGGTCGCGAACCAGTCGGGCAGATCGGCCGGCAGGTCGCATGCGTGCGTCGCGCGCGGCTGGGTCTTGGACAGCACGGTCTGGTAGACGCTGGTCAGCGCCGGCGACTTGCCGCCGAGCAGCTCGCACAGCGTGATGCCCAGAGCGTAGAGGTCGGCCTGGGGGCCCAGCGGCTGACCGGCACTGAACAGCTCCGGCGCCGCGTAAGCCAGTGTGGCGTCCACCGGTCCTTCGTGATCGCGGGCGAACTGCGGGCAGGCGCGGCAAAAGCGGGCGACGCCGAAATCCGTCAGCCGTACGACGCCGTCGGTGCCGAGGATCAGGTTGGCGGGCTTGACGTCGAGGTGCAGCAGGCCGGCGTGATGGATGGCCTCGAGGCCGGCGGCCACGTCGACCGCGATGTCGAGCACCTGGCGCCAGTCGAGCCGCAGGCCGTGGCGTGGCGGCGTGGCCAGGTCGATCCCGTCGACAAATTCCATCACGAAGTACCATACGTCGCGGTCGGCGTCGCCGTCGAGTACGCGCACGACGTTGGGATGGTTGACGCGGAAGCCGGCCGAGGCCTCCGAGCGGAAGCGGCCCACCTCGGAGTCGGTGGAGTTGTCGATGCGCGTGGGCAGTATCTTGACCACGCAGGGGTGGTTGAGGAATTCGTGATGCGCGCGGAAGGTGACGCCGTGCGCTCCGCTGCCCAGCAGTTCGACGAGCCGGTAGCGTCCTTGCAGGATCATGCCGGGTTCGAACGGGCAGGCCAGCGCGTCGGACTCGCGGGCCTGCCGGCCGGGCTGGCGCTCCGGGGCGGCTGAGACAAATGCGCAAGCCTGGCAACGTAGCAAGCCGTTGGCTATCGGCCGGAGGGTTCCCAGCTCGCCACAGTGATTGCAGCGGGCACTGCCGGGATAGTTGGGCAGGCGATCGGGCGCGGGGTGGTGGTGGGAAGCGACGCTCACCATGTCAACAGCCGAAAACCAGCTTGACAAAACAGGTTTTATCGGTAACCCTTTAATTATCAGGCGAGGATTCAGGGGCAACTGCCATCCTCGGGAAATCGTAACTCAACGCCGCCGACGCTTCGTGCTGGGTCGTACGCCCAGTATAAGGCGCTGTCGCCGTCTGTGGCAACCGGTTTTTTGCTCTTTTACCGGGATTGCCGCCCGGGTTGATTGCCCAGTTTAATGCGGCGGTGTCCGCTGGCAGGGCCGTCCCGGAGGTGGTCCGGCCGGCCGCGTGGCCGACAGCCAGGCGGGCCGGCCGCGGCCCGACGGCAGATAAGTCGCGTATCTGTCCGACATTGAGGCCGTGCTGCCGGGCGGCGGTGCCGTCCTGGATGGCGCCTGCCGGTCACAGGCGCCGTGGCTGGCAGCCGGAGTGTGAAACTGTGAGGACCATTTCAAGGAGGTAAAACCATGTCGCTGATCGAACTGATGCTCGCGGTCCTTGCCAGTGTCGAGACCTGGATCGACATCATCACCTGAGATCGCTGGGAGAGCACTACGATGATCGTCATAATCACTGAAATCGACCGTATCGTAACCACATAGCCCGCGCATGGGCTGCCCGGCCGTCGATGCCGGCAGGGTGGCCGGTTCGGGCGACCGCTGGCGGATGACCCGGCACGGTGGCAGGCTCCGCGGCGAGGAACCGGGTCGGCTGCCTGCAGTGGCCGGACGCGGCAAGCAATCTGAGGGGGCCGGCCTCGTTCTGGCGGCGTCATGGAGGGCGATGTGAGCAGGCCCGGCCTCGAGCAGCACTTCGGGAAGGATTCCGGCCAAGTACTGCCCCAGACAGAACTGAGTTGGCGCGCGCTGGTCACCGGCGGGCTGCTGGGTGTTGTCTTTGCCGCCACCAACGTCTACGTGGGCCTGAAGGTCGGCTCAGTGATGGGTTCGTCCATCGCCGCCGGCATCATCGGGTTCGCGGTGTGGACTGCGCTTGGCCCCGGCGGCGCGCGGCGCTGGGGACTGCTCGAGAACAACATCAATCAGACCACCTGTTCGGCGGCCGGCGCGGCGGCGTCCGCCGGGCTGGTGGCCGCGATTCCCGCATATTCGCTGCTCACGGGCAGGGTTCTGGGCTGGCCTGCGCTGGCGCTCTGGACGCTGGCCGTCATGCTGGTGGGCATCGTCGTGGGGGCGCTGTTGCGCCGCACGATGGTCGAGGACGAGGATCTGCCGTTTCCTTCCGGCGTAGCAGCCGCCGAGATGCTCAAAGAACTGCACGAGCGCACGCGCGAGTCGGCCCGCAAGCTGTGGACGCTATTGGCGGCGGCGGCCGGGGCCGGAGGTATAAGTGCGGCTGCCGGCAAGGGTTGGCTGACGCCAGTAGCACTGCCGGGGACGCTGGGGGGGCTGGCGCTGGGCAGGCTGGGCTTCGTGCTGGTTCCTGCGCCGGTGCTGGTGGGGTTGGGTGGACTTGTTGGACCGCGCGTGGGCGTCGGGCTGCTGCTCGGAGCGCTGGTGGCATATGGCGCGCTGACGCCGAGGCTGGTCGAACAGGGCCTGGTAACGGCCACCGCGGCCGTCGCGCTCGAGACGTTGCCGGCCGAGGTCGCCCCGGCGACTCTGACCGACGGTCGGGTGCGCTACGACGGGCAGTCCCGGCAACTGGTCTGTGCGGGGCGGCTGTCGGTCGAGGACCGCGAGGCGCTGCTGGCAGCCAGCAGCGAGGCGAGCTTCGCGCGGGCCATTGCCGAGCTGGACCAGCGCTCGCAGCGGGCGGTACCCAGCTATCGCGAGCTGAACCGCTGGCTGGTATGGCCGGGTACGGCGCTGATGGTGGTCGGGGCGCTGGCCTCGACGACGCTGGCGTGGCGCTCAGTACTGGCGGGGCTGCGCGAGGCGACGCGGATGCTGATCGGCTCGACACGCGGCACACTGGCGCTGCTGGCGGCGGTACTGTTGCTGGTCGTGGTGTTGCAGGTCGGACTGTTCGGCATCGCCTGGCCGGTGGCCGTCCTGGCGGTCGTGCTGGCGTACTTCCTGGCCATTGTGGCCGGACGGGTGGCCGGCGAGACCGGCATCGGCATGGTCGGCCCGATGGGCAAGGTGGCCCAGTTGGTGGTGGGCGGCGTTGCCGGGACCGCGGTGCCCAACCTGATGGCGGCCAACGTCGCCGGCGGCGCCGCGAGCCAGTGCTCCGATCTGCTGGGCGATTACAAGTGCGGGCGCATCCTGGGTGCCACCCCACGGGCCCAGACCATCGCGCAGGTGTGGGGGGCGGTGGTCGGGGCGCTGGCCGGAGCCGCCGCGTACCTGGTCCTGCTGCCCGACCCGGTGGCCAACCTGGCCAGCGAGCAGTGGCCGGCGCCGGCGATGCGCATCTGGAAATCAATGGCCGAACTGCTCGCCAGCGGGCCTGAGGCCCTGCCGGCCGGCGCGCTGACAGCGGTGGGTTATGCGGCGGCGGGGGCGGTGCTGCTGGTCGTGATCAGGGGGGTCGTGCCGGAGAAGGTCAAACCCTGGGTGCCCAGTCCGAGCGTGCTGGGTCTGGCGTTCGTGGTGCCGGCGTACATGTCCATCATGCTGTTTGTCGGTGGAGCGCTGGCGGGCCTGGCCGGCTGGCTGGTGCCCGACTTCAAACGCCGACTGTGGGTGGTGATCTGCGCCGGCATCGTGGCCGGCGAGAGTATTCTCCAGCTCGGACAAGCCCTGGCGCGGGCCTTGGGTTGAATCGCGGCGCGGCATGGGGCCGCAGGCAGGTGGGCCTGGCCCGTGCGGTCCGGCCGGCAGTACCCACTGGCTCTGCCTCCCCCTGCAGGTCCCCCGTGGAAGGGGGGACGGTTGGGGGCGGGAGTGCAAAATGCAAAGTGACAAGTGAAAAATGAGCACGATTGTGCTCCGATGACGGCGCGGCTACCCGCAGCCGCGTGAAGGGTGGGCACCGCTCACCACCCGGCTGTCCGCAGGCGGCCCGCATCCGCTGGCTCTGACCCCCCTGTGGTCCCCCCTGGAAGGGGGGACGGTTGGGGGTGGAAGGCACGAAGGCACTGAGGCACGGAGGCACGAAGGGGCGTAGGGACGGAACAAGACGCGC
>CAZRSM010000525.1:0-5758 GCA_964602755.1 uncultured Planctomycetales bacterium | reverse complement strand
ACGATCGCGGAGCTGGTGGACTTCGTGGTGGGGCGGGTGCTCGACCTGCTGGGGGTCGAGCACGAGCTGGCCGTGCGTTGGCAGCCGGATCGAGGGGCGATAAGTCGCCATGTGGCAGCGAGATAGAGCAAAAACGCACTTTTTTGGGAACTGGCAGTGGAAATCCGCGCGCGCTGGTGCCTATCAATAAATGCTCAGCCTGTTTCTTTTGAGGGGAGTCGAAAGGAACGGAGCATCAAGTACGTGCTCGAACCTTTCATGGGGAGCCGAGAGGGGAGAGCATGAGACGGAACGGCGGCCGGGCCAGTCGCGCGAACGCGACCGGCCCGGTTGTTTTTTTGCCTGCGCTCCGCGAGCGCGCCGCCCGTCGAGGCGATTGTTCGTCGGGCGTGATGTTGTTAGGCTGGGGATCGGGCCGCGGGCAGCCGGCCGGGCTGACCGGGTGATGGCATGAGCGAAGAGGACTTCACCACATCACGTCTCAGCCGCGACGACGACCTGTTGATGCAGCGCCTGCGGGCCGGTGACAGCCGTGCCGTGGCGGCGATAGAGCGGCGTTACGGCGACGAGCTGCGGTTGTTCTGCCGTCGGATGCTGGGCGACGCGGCATTGGCCGAGGACGTGGTTCAGGACGTGCTGGCCAAGTGTTGCAGCCTCAAGACCGAGGCTTTGCCGGTGCGCAGCATTCGCGGCTGGCTGTATCAGGTCGCCCGGCGACAGTGCATCGACGTGCAACGCCGCCGGCACGAACCGGCCGCCGGCGAGGGCCGCGGCAGCGCGGCGTCCGAGCTGGTCGATCCGCTGACCACGCCGGCCGGCAAGGCCCTCAAGCGCGACCGGGCGCTCAAGGTGCTGAGCGTGCTGGGTGAGCTGGACGAAGACCTGCGCAGCGTGGTGGTGATGCGCTACCTGCAGGACCTTTCCCGCGAGGAGATCGCCGAGGCGCTGGGCCTGTCGTTGTCGGGGACCAAGGCACGCCTGAGCAGGGCGCTGAGCGAGCTGCGTCGCCGGCTGGCACGGCTGGACGATTCGCAACTGTCATGACCTGCGAGGCCGTCGACGAGCTGCTGCTGGACTACGTCGAGGGCGAGTTGCCCGAGCAGCAGGCCGAGCAGGTGCGCGCCCACCTGCGCGATTGCGACTCCTGCGCCGCCAAGGCCCGCGAAATGGGCAAGCTGCTGGGCGATCTGGCGGCGGCGCGCACCCTGGGCGGCAGCGGCTCGAGCGGTCCGGTGGCCGCCGAGCACGACCTGCCCCGCCTGACGCGCATCGGCGATTTCGAGATCATCGCAGAGCTGGGCCGCGGCGGCATGGGCGTGGTCTACCGGGCGCGGCAGTTGTCGCTCAACCGCGTGGTGGCGCTCAAGCTGCTCTCGACGCGCCTGGTCGACAGCGAGCGCTCGGTGACGCGCTTCCTGCGCGAGGCCAAGGCCGCCGCCCGACTGCACCACACCAACATCGTGCCGATCTACGCCCAGGGCCGGGCGGGCGAGTACATCTACTACGCGATGGAGCTGATCGAGGGGCCGTCGCTGGACGCACTTCTGCGCGAGTTGCGCCGACAGCAGGGCCAGGCGACGGGCGCGCGTTCGACCAGCAGCGTGAACCTGACGGCTTCGGGCGCCAGCGCGGTGCTCAGCAGTGTGCGCGGCCGGCGGCCGGGGCGCGACTTCAAGCGCGTCGCCCTGCTGGTGGCGGGTGTGGCCGAGGGGTTGCACCACGCCCACGAGCAGGGGGTGGTCCACCGCGACATCAAGCCCCAGAACCTGCTGCTGGGCCCCGACGAACAGTTGCACATCACCGACTTCGGGCTGGCGCGCATCCTCGACGAGCCCTCGCTGACCCGCACCACCGAGATGCTGGGAACGCCGGCCTACATGGCCCCCGAGCAGATCACCGGGCCGTCGTCGTCGGTCGACCGGCGCACCGACGTCTACGCTCTGGGCGTGACGCTGTATGAGCTGCTGACGCTGCGGCGGCCGTTCGAGGGCGAGAGCTACGAGCAGATCATCAACCAGATTCTCAAGCGTGAGCCGCCGGCGCCGCGCAGGCTCGATCCGCGCATTCCGCAGGACCTGGAGACCATCTGCCTGCGGGCGATGGAAAAGGAGCCGCAGCGGCGCTTCGCCACCGCCGGCGAGCTGGCGGCCGAGCTGCGGCGCTACGCCGAGGGGTTCCCGATCGCCAGCCGTCCGCTGGGGCCGCTGGGCAAGGCGTTGCGCTGGGTCAAGCGGCACCCGTGGCAGTCGTCGGCCCTGGGCACCATGGCGCTGCTGCTGGTGGCGATACCGCTGCTGCTGGGCTTTTTTGCGCGGGCGGCCGACGAGCAGGTGGCCCGGGCCTACGCCATCCTGCTGGAAAACTACCGCGAGCGCCAGCGGGCGCTCGAGGAGCTGGGCTGGATGGCGCGCGTCGGCGGGGACAGCTACCGCCTGCGGCTGGTCGAGGCGCTGGCGTGGATCCGCGGCGATCCGCAGCGCTCGGCCGAGCTGCTCAGCGAGGCCATCGCCCAGCGGCCCGACGACCCCGACGGGCACTACCTGCTGGCGTGGGCCTACGCCCGGCAGACGGCCACCAGGGGCGCCGCCATGTGGGCCGATGCGCAGCGCGAGATTGCGCTGGGAGACGCCGCCGCGGGCCGGCCGAGTGCCGCGGGCTTCTTTTTCCGCGGCCAGGCGGTCTGGGGGCTGGACCCGCACGAGGCGGAGCGCTCGTTCGACCAGGCCATCCGGGCCCGCACCAACTTCACCCAGGCCATGCTGCACCAGGGTCGCGCCATGAACCAGATCATGTACCTGTGGCGTGACATCAGCTACTACCGCAAGGCGGTGGCGCGGCTCGAATCGGTCACGCTGGTGCAGCCCGACAAGGCCTACCCGCGCTACGTGCTGGCCCTCACCCACCTGCTGGCCGGCGAGATCCTCACCGAGCAGGGACACCCCGCCGAGGCGCAGCAGGCCTACGAGGAGAGCCTGGCGGCGGCGCGCGACGCACAGATGGTCGAGCCGGGCAGTCCGCGCGGTTACGCCGCCGAGGCCGACTACTACGAGAGTCGCGGCGACTATCGCGCCGCGGTTCGGGCCTGGCAGCGTTTCGACAATCCGCTGGTGCAGCTCAGCACGTCCGACCGCGCCGAACGCTATAGCTACGAGATGCGGCTGCGCATGTGGCTGGGGGAGTTCGCCGAGGCCGAGCAGGCCCGGCAGCGGCGCTTCGATCCGGCTTGCGGCTACGATCCGCGCAAGGTCTACGACGGCGACGAGACCTTCTACGCGGCGCTGTTGGCGGGGAGCCTGGGGCAGCGCGACCGGGGGCTGGAGCTGGTGCGGCAGGCGGCCGGGCGCAGCGATCTGCGGATCGAGGATCGGCTGCTGCTCGATGCCGCGGCGCGGCTGCTGGGAGCCGGGCCGCTGGTCGAGCTGCTGTCGGCGCCGGTGCCCGCCGCGGCGCGGCTGTCGCCGGGCTGGACGCCGGCGTGGGCCGAGGCCCTGCGGCGCTACGCGCTGGGCGAGCTGTCGTGGCAGCAGTTGCAGGCCGCCAGCGAGCGCGACGCCCAGCGGCTCGACAGCCGGCTGCGCATGACGGCGGCGTTGTTCTACCGCGGCGTGTACGAGCTGGCCGCCGGCGACGAGCAGGCGCTTCAGACCCTGCACCAGGCGGCCGAGCTGCGCGACAACGAGAACTACTGCTTCCGGGCGCGGCTGTTGGAGCGCATGTTGCGACTGCACCCGGATTGGGCCGCGCGGCTGCGCGGGTCGGCCGCGCTGGACGACGGCGGGCGGGCGGCCTTACCATGAGCCCGCGAGACCGCCACTGCCAGGTCGGCGAGCATACGCGCATCAGCGGGGGTCAGGGCAGCGCGACAGGGAGGGGCGTGATACGGGACCGCGGCGGGCGGATCGCCGCGCCGTGGCGGGCCGTGTGTGCTCAGCGGCGCCGCTGGAGGCGGCGGCGCTGACCAGTGCAAGCGAGGAGCATCCATGAGCGACGACAACCACTTTGCGGTCGATACGTTGGCTGTCCACGCGGGGATCGAGAAACTGCAGTTCCTGCCGGCCGTGCCGCCCATCTACCAGACGTCCACGTTCGGTTTCGACAGCGCCGAGCACGGCGCAGCGCTGTTCGGCGGACGGGGGACGGGCTACATCTACACGCGCATGGGCAACCCCACCGTCGAGGCCCTGGAGCGCTCGATTGCCGCGCTGGAGGGCGGCGCCAGGGCCCTGGCTTGCGCGAGCGGGATGGCGGCGGTGCACACGGCGCTGCGGGCGTTGCTCAAGGCCGGCGATCACGTGGTCTGCAGCGAGGCGGTCTACGGCCCCACCTGCACCCTGGTGGGCAAGTTCCTGGGCGAAGTGGGCATTGAGTCCACCATGGTGGACACTTCCGACCTCGAGGCCGTCAGGCAGGCCATGCGGCCCAATACCAAGGTGGTCTACGTCGAGACGCCCGGCAATCCGACGCTGGTGGTCACCGACCTGGCGGGCGTGGCCCGGGTCGCCCACGAGCACGGCGCCAAGCTGGTGGTTGACAACACCTTCATGAGTCCCGTCCTGCAGCAGCCCTTCCGCCACGGGGCCGACGTGGTGATCCACAGCCTCACCAAGTTCCTCAACGGTCACGCCGACGTGGTCGGCGGCGCGGTCGTGCTGCGCGACGAAGCCGACTATGCCCTCTTTCGCAAGGTGCTCAACCACCTCGGCGGAGTGCTGCCGCCGATGGAGTCGTTTCTGGTCCATCGCGGCATCAAGACGCTGGCGTTGCGCATGCGGCGGCATTGCGAAAGCGCCCTGAAGATCGCCAGGCACCTCGAGCAGCACCCGGCCATCGAGTGGGTGCGCTATCCCTTCCTCGAGAGCCATCCGCAATATGAGATCTCGCGCAAGCAGAGCAGCGGCGGCGGAGCGGTCATCAGCTTCAGCCTCAAGGGCGGCGTCGAGGCCGGTCGCAAGATGATGAACGCCGTCAGGCTGTGCATGCTGGCGGTCAGCCTGGGCGGGGTCGAGTCGCTGATCCAGCATCCTGCGAGCATGACCCACGCTTCGATGGGGGCCGAGGCGCGCCGCCGAGCCGGCATCGACGACGGCATGGTGCGCATCTCGGTGGGCATCGAAGACCCCGACGACATCATTGCCGACCTCGACCAGGCCATCGCGGCGGCCACGGGCGAGACGAACAGCGCCGCGCACGTGGCGGCGACATAGGGGCGTCAATCGTCGAGAATCTCGATCTCGCCGGTGGGCTGGGGCTGTTCGTACCTGGGCAGGTTCGGCTCGGGCACGGCCTCGACGAGCATCTGGACGATCTTGACCGAGTCGATGCCCTCGGCCTGGGCAGCGAAGTTGGGCGCGATGCGGTGGCGCATAACGGGCACGGCGGCGCGGCGGATGTCGTCGAGGCTGACCGCGTAGCGTCCGTCCATGGCGGCGAAGGCCTTGCCGGCCCGGATGAGGAACTGTCCCGCCCGCGGGCCGGCCCCCCATTCGACGTATTTGCGCGTGAACTCCGGAGCGGAAGGGTCGCTGGGCCGCGAGGCCCGCGCCAGCCGGGCGGCGTAGTCGATCACGTAGTCGGTGGCCGGAATGGCGGCGATGAGTTTCTGCATGTTGAGCAGTTGCCGGTCGTTGAGGACGGTGCGCACCGGCGGGGCCGGGTCGCGCGTGGTGGCGGCCAGGATGCGGCGCTCCTCGGCCAGCGAGGGGTAGTCGACCCAGATGTTGAAAATGAAGCGGTCGAGCTGGGCCTCGGGCAGGGGATA
>CAZRSM010000524.1:0-2405 GCA_964602755.1 uncultured Planctomycetales bacterium | reverse complement strand
GATGATGGCCAACGGCACCGCGGAACACACGCACCTGTGCGAGCAGTGCCGGCGCGACCTGGAGTCGGTCCGGGCGGTCGTCTTCGGCGACGGCGAGCCGGAGAAGTCGCTGCTCGTCCGCATGCAGCGGGTCGAGCAGCGGCTGGGCACGATCCAGCGGCTGAGCCTGGCGACGCTCTGTGGTGTCGGCACGCTGATCGTGCGGCTGATGGGCGCGTGGATCGAGCAACTGATCAGGCAGTTAGGCAGTTAGGCGTTCAGGCCGTCAGGCGCTGAGGAATCAAGGTCATGGCGGACAGCGCGGTCATCCAGGTCGCCGATGCCGTGGTCGCGAGCCTTAACGCCGGCTCGTTCAGCGTGCCGTTCGTGGCTCAGCGCCGCTACCGGCCCACGTTCGACCTGGCCGAGCTCGACACGCTGCGCGTCAGCGTCGTGCCCAAGAGCATCGAGATCGCGAACGCGACTCGCGGCCGGAACCAGTTCGATTGCGTCATCGACATCGGCGTTCAGCAGAAGATCGACACCGACGACACCGGCGCGATCGACGCGCTGATGGACCTGGTCCAGCAGATCATCGACCACCTGCGTAAGCAGCAGCTCGACGATCTGCCCGAGGCCGCCTGGCTGCGGATCGCTAACGAGCCGGTCTTCGCGCCGGAGCACCTGGATCAGCAGCGCGTGTTCACGAGCGTGGTGACTGTGACGTATCGCATGTGGAGGTAGCAGACGATGGCAAGGGTACTGCTGGGGCGCGAGGGCACGCTGAGCGTGGGCGGGACGCTGGTCGACATCACCAACGTCACCCTCAACCTGGAGGGCAGCGAGGTGGACGTCACCCGGCGGGCGTCGAACGGCAACCGCGAGACCGAAGTCGCCCTGCTGGACGCCTCGGTGGACTTCGAGCTGAAGGTCACCGAGGGCGGCGGCGAGCTGAACAACCTGATCACCGCCTGGCAGAACCGCTCGGCCGTCCAGGTGAGCGTCTCGGGCTACTACTCCGGCCCCTGCAAGATCACCAAGGTCTCGGTCAGCGAGCCGATCGACGGCGAGGTGACCGCCAGCGTGACGGTCAGGCAGACCACGCCGGACAGCTAGAGGTGCCGCTATGGCCAACGCTTACATCCGCACGATTACGCCGGACAAAGCCAGTTGGGTACCGCTGGCCGACGAGCCGCTGATGCTGCGGGCCTGGGTGCGCATCTGGACCGTGGCGACCACCACCGAGTACCTCTCGATCCGCGTCGCCGGCAGCAGCGAGACGGCCCAGTTGCCCAAGAACGTGGACTTCGTTCTCGATGGCGTCGATCTCTCGCAGATCGAAGTGCAGGCGAACAACAACTACCGCGTGACCGTGATCGGTTATACGCGCTGAACAGGAGCAGCAGGCATGCCCAGGATGGACCTCACCACGTCCGGCACGTTCGCCGGCCTGACGATCGCTTCGCGGCTTCAACGCACTACCGCCGGCCAGATCGGCCACGGCGTGACGCTGTCGGCGGCGACCGCCGGCACGGTGGCGTCACACGATGCCGGCCCGCCCGAACAGTGGACGCTGAACCTGCCCGATCACGGTCTGGCGACCAACGACATCGTCGATGTGTACTGGGATGGTGGCCGGCGCTACGGCGTGAAGGTGGTCGGCGTGGCCGGCGACGACGTGACGATCGAGGACGGCGCGGACGCTGGCGGAGACAACATCCCCACTGCCCAGGGCACGGCGGTCACGGTCGCCGAGCAGCAGCTCATCGACACCGACTTCGACGGCGACCTGGTGGTGGCGATCGGTGCTCTGTGCCGTGCCCGGGCGCACGTGGGCTTCTTCAACAGCGCCGGCAACCTGGCGCTCTCGCTCGACCTGGCGGCCGAGGAGCTGTGGCAGTGGCTCAGCGGCGGATCAACGACTAACCCTCTGGCCGGTGAGACGATCGACTACGTGGCGGTCACGCAGGCGGACTCCTCGGCGACCGCCGAGTTCAGGCTGGGCATCCTCTACGACAGCACGGTGTGATGAAGATCTTCACGGACAACGCGGGGCGCAGCTGGACCGTCACGATCAACGTCACCGCGATCAAGCGTGTGCGCGACCTGGTCGGTGTAGACCTGCTCGATGTGGTGGGTGGCACGCTCATCGAGCGGCTCATTCGTGACCCGGTGCTGCTGTGCGACGTGGTCTATGCGGTCTGCAAGCCGCAGGCCGACAAGCGCGGCGTCAGCGACGACGACTTTGGCCGCGCGATGGCTGGCGACCCGATCGAGCACGCGACGAAGGCGCTGCTGGAGGAACTCGTGGGTTTTTTCCCGAGCCCGAGGGATCGGGCGAACCTCCAGAAAGTGCTGGAGACGGCCTGGCGGGTGATGGACAGGGCCCGCGACCTGATCGAGCAGCGGATCGCCAGCGGGGAACT
>CAZRSM010000523.1:0-6249 GCA_964602755.1 uncultured Planctomycetales bacterium | reverse complement strand
GTGCCCATGGTGTGCGTGCCGTGCGACCAGAAGCCGGTGGGGAAGGTGGTATTGGTCACCGGATCGAACCAGGCCCAGTCGGGATGCCCGGCGTAGCGCGGGTCGGCGACGCCGCGCCAGCGGCTGGCCAGCGCCGGGTGGTTGCCATCGACGCCGGTGTCCAGCGTGGCCACCAGCACGCCGGCGCCCGTGAAGCCCATGGCCCAGACCTCGGGGGCCCGCACGGCGGCGACGCCCGGCTCGGGGGCGCGGGTGTGGTAGGGGTTCTTGTCCTGCTCGGTCATTTCCTGCCGCACGGGAGCGTCGAGGCCGATTTCGTAATCGAAGTAGATCACGGCCACGTCGCTGCGTCCGGCGAGCTCGCTGATCACCGCCGGCACGGCCTCGACCTGGAGGCAGTTGCGGATCCAGAATGTCTGGTAGAAGGCGACCTGGCCGTCGGCCAGCAACTGGTCCAGCCGCTGGACGATGGGGCCCTGGCTGGCGGCCGCGGTGGCCTGCAGGGCCCGCACGACGGCCTCGTGACGAGCCGCCAGCGGTACGCGCCGGCCGTGCGTGTTGCGCAGCTCGGCTACGACGGCGTCGAGGTCGACCTGGTCGTTGAGGTAAACCAGCACCGGGATCTTCTCGTTCGGATCAGCCTGGTCCAGCACCTTCTGCAGGGTGGGATCCAGTTCCGCCGCCCGGGCGCCGGCGGCGCACAGCAGCAGGGCGGCGCACAGCCACCCGCCCACGAATCGCAATGTCATCTCGCTACTCCGTCAAAGGTTTCGATGTTCCAAATCCAGCACCGCATGTGTAGAGGGATGCCCTGCAGCACGCACCGGCCCTGTTGACTGGTCGGATGCCGGGCCCGGAGAGGTACACGGCGAAGGACTCCCTCCTGATAGCTCCACTTGTACTCCCGCGGGCGTCCGAAAGCAACAAAAAGTTGGCCTGCCGCCTGTCCGCGGGTGCCAGCCCCTTCGATGGTGGGCGGTACCCACACCCCGCGGCGGCCACGGGCGTCCGGAAGCAACCGGAAGTTGCCTGCGGGCCGTTCGCCGAAGGCAGACGGGTCAGGTTGTTGTGGGCCGATTCATGGCCGGGCGCGACGCGCGCGATCCGCCGGCGCCGCTGGTGCCGGCGCCGTGCAGGACGGCGCGAAAACGGCAGCGGGCCGCGGGGGGGCTGGTCACGGGTCGCTACGGACACGGCTGGCCGTAGGCCGCCAGCAGCACCGCCAGGTCGACCAGATCGACGTTGCCGTCGCCGCTGAGGTCGCCGTCGGCCCAGGTGGCTCCGCCGGTCATGCCGTAGTTGCTCAGCAGGATCGCCAGGTCGGCCAGGTCGACCTGGTTGTCGCCGTTGATGTCGCCTTCGCAGGGCTGGTCGATCACGACGGCATGATCTGCCAGGTAGCCGGCCACCGAGCGGGCGAAGTCGGCGGCGTAGTCGTAGCTGATGTAGTCGGGCGTGTCGACCGAGTCGCAGTTGCGGTGGTAGCAGGGGTTGTAGTCGCTGTCGGCTTCGATCAGCAGGCAGGCCTGGTAGCCGGCCCACTCGAAGGGGGCGTGGTCGCTGGCGTCCAGCGGCCCGAGGATCGTGACGCCCAGACCGTTGCCGTACTCGGCGATGGCGGCGGCCAGGTCGTTCTTGAGCTGGGCCGAAGCCGAGCGGCCGTAGATCTCGACCGCCCGGTTGCCATGGTCGTACGCGATCATGTCGAGCTGGATCATGCCGCGGATGTCGGCTCCGGCGTGGTCGTCGACGTAGACCTGACTGCCGATCAGGCCCCATTCCTCCATGTCGAAGGCGATGTACCTGATGGTGTATTCGGTTTCGTATTGCGACAGCACCCGGGCGATCTCGAGCAGCCCGGCTACGCCCGAGGCATCATCGTCGGCCCCGGGGTTGTCCACCGAGTCGTAGTGGGCCCCGATCACGTATTGCGCGTCGGGATAGACCGTGCCGAGCTGGGTGGCCACCACGTTGTAGCCAGCGTAGCCCCAGTAGCTGAAGTACTGCAGCTCGGCCGTCAGCCCGAAGCTCTGGAAGGCGGCCAGGATGTTGTCGCGGGCGGCGTCGTGGTCGGCCCCACCGCCGGCGCCGCGGTCGTCGCCGTCGTGCGTGAACAGCTCGTTGTCAAGGAAGTTCTGGTAGCTGGCAACGTCGACCTGGCTGGCTACCTGTTGCCCGATGTCACTGCCGAGAACCGTGCCGGCGAGCGCCAGGCCAACGGTCAGGCCGATCAACAGGACGCGTCTGGTTCTCATCGTCTCCCTCCTGCAGTGTGATGGTCAGCTCGGCGGGCGCCTGCGCCCCCACTGAATCGAGCCTAGTACAAGAGCCGGCGGGGCTCAACGAAAAAACGCCTCCGTCGCGCAGCGCGGCGGGGGAGATCGATAGGGGGATCGTCGCCGCTCGGCCGACGGGCCCGATCGGCCGATCACGGTCGCGCTCAGCCCGCTGGCTCGGGATCTTCGCAGCCGACCGAATGCTGCGGGTCTTGCGCCGCGCAGGGCGCGGCGGTGCGCAGCTCGGCGGCGAAGGCGTCGTCGATGGGCTGACGTCCCGCCATGCCGGACTCCCATTCGTGCCAGTGCGCGATGCGGTCTTCGCCCAGCTTCCAGCACAGCCACACGCGGCGGCCGCGGTAGAGAGCCGGGAAATCGACCAGCCCGGCCGAGAAGTCCTTGAGTTCGCAGCCGATCTCCTTGAGCTCGACGTGCAGGCGCTTGAGCGTCTCCAGCCGCTGGTCGATCTGGCCGCGCAGCTCTTGCAGCTCGCGCTCGCGACCGGTCTCGACCGAGAGGTCCTGCAGCTCGCTGCGCAGGCGCATCAGCTCGCCATAGGCGGCTACCACGTCGGTGACGATGCGGCGGACGAGCACCAGCGTGGCCTCGGCGGACTCGACGGTGAAGAGACGCCCGGTGGTTCCGGCTGGCTGTCTCGGGAGAGTTCGGCCCATGCTTCTTTCACCCCGCTTCCTGGTGTCTGCGGCCCAGCGACGTACGTACTAGCCTCGCGTCTGCGGGGCGGAGTGTCAACGGCGGATGCATCGCTGGCCGGCAATATGGTACCGATAAACCTCGCTTTGGCCGGGCTCGCGGCGCCACGCCCGGCGCCGCAGGCACCAAATCTTTATCGCAACCGCGCTTACGCTGTTTTTGGGGTTGCACAACGACGCAGTGGCGTACTACAATCCGGCGCAGCGGAGGCAGGGAAGAAGCTACGGGTGCGGCCGCAACCGCTCCCGGCCACAACAACGATTCCATCTGATTCGAAGTCACCTCTCCGCTGAAAAAGTCAAATCCAGGCGTTCGTTGTTGTGCTCGCGGAAGCGCGCTCGCACTCGGTGGGAGCGGCCGGTATGACCAGCGACCTCGCTGACGTCTTCGTGGACGTCTGCACCCAACGGGCGTACCTGGCGGAACACCAGCCTCAACGGTGCCGCAACGCCCAGCAGGTACTCGCCAACCTCAAACACATCATGGCGTTTGCCAGACTGGCCAAGACACCGGTGGTCTCGTGCGTCGACGTCGACGCCGCCAATCGCATCGGCGCCGAGTATGTAAGCGTGCCGCCCGACCTGACCCCGCTGGAGCGCAAGGTATCGTTCTCGCTGCTGCCACGGCACACGCTGATCCAGTCCGACAATTCGCTGGCCATGTCGCGCGAAATCTTCGGCGACCACCAGCAGGCCATCTTCACCAAGGTCCACCGCGATCCGTTCACCAATCCCAAGCTCGATCGGCTGCTCACCGAGCTGCCCGCCGGCCGGTTCGTCATCTTCGGCGTAGGAATCGAGACCTCGCTGCGCATGCTGGCGCTGGGTCTGCTGCGTCGGCGGCGCAAGGTGGCGGTGCTCTTCGACGCCTGCGGCTACTGGAACCACCAGGAAGCCGACATGGCCCTGCGCCAGATGAGCGTCAAGGGCTGCGAGCTGCTGCCGGCCCGCGGCTACATCAGCACTGCGCTGGCGCGCGTCTCGCGGCGTCTGGGAACGCGCATCCGCCCGACGCGCTCGGTGGCCTGATCGGCGACCTCGTAAACCCGGATGATGACAGGCAGCACTGGAGCGGCCCCTGGTGCCGCCGGCCCGGTACGCGCATGGACGCCCCCGGTGACCCGGCTATCATGATGCCATGGCGCTGCCGGTAGCCGTCATCGTCGGCCGACCGAACGTGGGCAAGAGCTCGTTGCTGAACATGCTGGCACGCCAGCGCATCAGCATCGTCGATGCCCGGGCCGGCATCACGCGCGATCGCGTCTCGGCCGTCATCGAACACGAAGAGCGCTACTTCGAGCTGGTCGACACCGGCGGCGTCGGCATCGTCGACGACGACCACCTCGAAGAGCACGTCGAATCGCAGATAGACTACGCCATCACCCACGCCGACGCGGTCATCTTCCTGGTCGACGCCCAGGCGGGCCTGGTGCCGCTGGATCGCGTGGTGGCCGAGCGCCTGCGCCGCATCACAGTGCCGGTGATCCTGGCAGCCAACAAGGCCGACGCGGAGATTCACGACGCCCAGGCCGGCGAGTTTGCCCGGCTGGGTTTCGGCCAGCCGGTGTGCGTCGCTGCCTTGCACGGACGCGGTCGCAGGCACCTGCTGGCGCGGCTGCTGGAGGTGCTGCCGACGGTCGCAGAGAGCCCCGAGCCACCCGTGATGAAGCTCGCCATCGTGGGCAAACGCAACGCCGGCAAGAGCACGCTGGTCAACGCCCTGGCCGGCGAGCAGCGGGTGATCGTCAGCGAGATCCCCGGCACCACGCGCGACGCCGTCGATGTGCGCTTCGAGAAAGACGGGCGCGTCTTCGTCGCCATCGACACCGCCGGCGTACGACGCAAGAAGAGCATGGACGACGTCGACTTCTACTCCTACACGCGCGCCCTGCGGTCCATCCGCCGGGCCGACGTGGTTCTGCACCTGATCGACGCCACCGTGCCGGTCAGCGACGTGGACGTCAAGCTGGCAGCGGCGGTCAGCGAGATTTGCAGGCCGGTGGTGCTGGCGGTCAACAAGTGGGATCTGGTCGGCGACCGGGCCACGCCGGAAGACTACGACCGCTATCTGGCCGAGGTGTTGCCCGGCCTGGGGCATGCCCCGGTGATGATTCTCTCGGCCAGCACCGGCAAGAACGTGGACGCCGCCATCGACGTGGCCCTTTCGCTGCACAAGCAGGCGCACACGCGCGTTTCGACCGGCAAGCTCAACGCGGCGTTGGAGGCCATCCTGGCGGCGCGTGGACCGTCACCCAAACGGGGCGTCAAGCGGGTCAAGATCCTGTACGCTACACAGGTGGATGTCGCGCCGCCGACGATCGTGTTCTTCTGTAACGACCCGGCGCTCGTCAGCGACAACTACCGGCGTTACATGGAGAACCGCCTGCGCGAGATACTGCCGTTCAAGGAAGTGCCCATGCGGCTGCTGTTCCGCCCGCGTCACAAGGACGACGAGCGGCGGGGCGGTCAGCCCTAGCCAGCCCCTTCTCCGCCAGGAGCTGCGACATGGCCATCGAGTTCCACTGCGATCACTGCGGCAAACTCGTTCGAGCACCCGACGACGCCGGCGGCAAGCGCGGCCGCTGCCCGGCCTGCCACCAGTCGGTTTACATCCCCACGCCGCCCGAGCAGCTCGAGCCGCTCGACCTCGCTCCCGTCGACGAGACCGAGGAGCAGCAGCGCGCCCGCCTGCTGCGCGAGACTTTCGAGCTGGAGCGGCGGGTGTACCAGGACAGCGATATCCCGCCCGAGTCGGCCGCCGCACCGCCGCCGGCCGGCTCTCCGGCGCCGCCGGTGCTCGATGTCGAAACGCTGGTGATCGAGTACGCCCAGGCCATGGCGGCCGGCAAGCTGGAGGAGGCCGAGCAACTGGCGGCCGACATCCGCCGCAACATGGACAGGGCCAACGACGTCATTCAGCGGCTGATGACGGACGAAATCCTGCCCGAACCGCTGGCCGAGATTCCGCGGCCGGTGCTGGTGGGCTTCTTCAAGCAGCTCAAGGCCAAGTAGCCGCCGCTGCGGGTGCCGCGCCGGCAGGGCTCGCGCGCCGGCGTGCTTTCAGCCGGCGCCCGAACCGCTGGTGGCAGATGCGGCCTGTCGCGCGAAGAAGTCGACATTGGGCAGCACCTGTGCCGCGCGGTGCAGCACGATCTCGCAGAAGCCCACCTGGCGGTAGATTTGGGCCGCCTGCTGGATCCACGAGCCCTGCGCGCGGATGGCGTGGTAACGATCGCCGAGGTCGCGCCGCAGGCGCGGCA
>CAZRSM010000522.1:0-5073 GCA_964602755.1 uncultured Planctomycetales bacterium | reverse complement strand
GGCCAGGTCGGCCAGGTCGATGTTGTTGTCGAAGTTCAGGTCGCCGCGGCAGGGCCAGACGTGCTCCAGCCGCCAGCCGTTGAACTCGGCCCCATGGGGGTAGAGCATGTAGCTGTCGAGCACCACGTCGACATCGGGAATGCCGTCGGCGTCGATGTCCCACGAGAGGATGACCCGGCGGAAGACCTCGTCACCGGCGGGCGTGAACACCGGGTCAGCCAGGTTGACGGTGGCCTGGTCCATGGGGAACCACTGGCCGTCATAGCCGCTGCCGGCGCGGCCGCGCAGCACGAACTGGGCGGTGGCGTGCGCCAGCTCGAAGAAGGTGAGCAGCTCGGGCGGCTGGGCCTCGGCCAGCGACGCCTTGTATATGAAGTCGAAGTCGGGGTTGCCGTCCTGCAGGCCGCCGTCGGTATCGACGCCGTACCAGCCCAGGTCGAAGAGGGTGGCCAGGGGGCCGTCGATCAGCAGCAGGGCGTCGAAGCAGCCGTATTCGTCAAGGTCGTTGTAGGGGTCGCTGTTGGGATCGTTGGGGTCGTACTCGGGGTTGGGAAACAGGGGTGGGTCCCACAGATACGGCCGCAGATAGTCGGCGTCGTAATCGGCGGTGGTCTGACAGGGTGGGCGGCCGAGGTTGTTGCGCATGACCTCGGCGCTGTGACTGTCGAAAATCCATTCGGTGTTGGCGCGCGTCGACGAGCCGACCAGACCGCCCTCGGTCATCTTGTTCGGCGGGTCGCTGTTGCGGTTGTGCCCGACGCTGTAGGAGTGGGCCACCTCGTGGGCGGCGGTGCGGCCGATGCCCCTGCGCAGCTTCTGCACGTCCCACTGGCCGTTGGTCTTGTAGTCACTGCCGTGGCGGTTGAAGAAGTTGCCCAGATAGACGTTGCACTCGCGGCTGCCGTGGGCCCAGTCGCCGTACATGTAGCCGGTGCTGCCGTTGCTGCGGGTGTAGCTGCCGATCGTGGAGCGCAGACGGACGGTGCGGTCGGCGGGGACGGAGGCGTCGTCGGTGACCCGGATGTCCACGCCGGCCACGTCGAAGTTGGCCTGAATGTCGGCCAGGATCCAGCTCTTGAGGTCGGCCTTCTGCTGGTCGGTCAGCGGCGGGTTGGTAACGATGTTGTCTATGCCGGAGAGATCGACATAGACGGTATCGCGGGCGGTCGCGGTGCCGATGCACAACAAGGTCGTGATCGCGACCGTAAGCAGTCTGCTGCGGACCATGGTAATTCTCCTTTTCTTGCCGTAGACGTGACTCGTACCTACCCCCGGGTGTCGATGTGTGCGCGGACATGTGCTTGCAACATCCGGCGCCGCAGACTCCGATGGGGAGATCAGGACACCCGCCGGCCGGTCCCCCCCGTGCGGCGTCAGGTCCGAGCATCTCGATCGTAGCGGCACGGCGCGCGGATTACCACGTTTTTCCGGCCATCCCCGCCGCTGGAGCGGTGGTCGGCCCGGCGGTTTGGCGGGCAGGTGCGGGCGCCCATATACTGGCGCGATGAATCGCAGCAGGCAGCTCAATTCGAGCACGATGACCAGTGACGGCGATCGGCCCGGAGCCGGCGCCGGGCGGCGCTGCCCGCGCTGGGCCTGGCTAGGGCTGGCGGTGCTGCTGGCAGCGGCGGGGGCGCTGCGGTTTGCGATTCGGGCCGACTATCTGGAGCACAATCCGCTGGCGCTGCAACCCGGCGTCGACGCCCGCTTCTACTGGGACTGGGCCGGACGCATCGCCGCGGGCAAGCTCAGCGACGGACAACCGTTCTTCTCGGCGCCGCTGTATCCCTACCTGCTGGGGCTGCTGCGCGCCCTCGGCGGCGAGCTGCCGACCGTCTATACCGTGCAGATAGTCATGGACCTGCTGACCGCCGGCCTGCTGGCGTGGATCGGGTTCCGACGCTGCGGCGCCGGCGTGGGGCTGCTGGCGGCGGCCCTGTTCCTGCTGACGCTCGAACCGGCCTCCTACAGCCTGCGCGTGCTGGCCGGGTCGCTGCAACTGCTGCTGGTGACGGCGGCGTGGGCGGCGATGCTGCTGGCTGACGAGAATCCGAGCCGGGTGCGTGTGTGCGCCGCCGGTGCGACACTGGGCCTGCTGGCGCTGGCGTTCGCGCCGGCCATGGTGGCGTTGCCGGTTTACGCGTTGTGGCTGTGGTGGTCGCAGGGCTGGGGCCGGGCGGGCCTGGCGCGGGCGTTGGCCGGCGGTCTGGCCGGCGCGCTGGTGATCATGCCGGCGACGATCCACAACTATCGCGCCACGGGCGAGTTCATTCCCATCAGCGCTCAGGCCGGCGTCACCTTTCTGCACGGCAACTCGCCTGGCGCCACCGGCGTGTATACGCGCGCCGCCGACGTGTCGATCCTGCGCCAGTCGCAGAACGTCGACGCCTGGCGCGTCTACCACGAAAAGACCGGCCAGCAGCCGAGCTGGGGCAAAGTCAATCGCTACTTCTTCGCCCGCGGGCTGGAGTATTGGCGCGACAACCCCGGCCGGGCCGCGGTTCTGCTGGCGCGCAAGGCCTACTGGTTTCTCACCGGGCGCAACTACGGCGACATCTGCCGGCCGACGATGGAGATCGCCGAGGGGTTCAGTTCGCGGCTGCGCTATTGTCCGCTGTATACCGCCTGGCTGTTGCCGCCGGCGCTGGTGGCGCTGGGGCTGTGGTTGCGACGGGGGCGCGAGTGGTTGCCGGAACTGCTGCTGTTTGGCGTGCCGCTGGCGGTGGTGGTGGTTTTCTGGTACTCGCCGCGTTATCGACTGCCGGCTACGCCGGTGGTGGCGCTGGGAGCGGCGTGGACGCTGGCGGCACTGTTGCAATGGCGCCGCCGCCGGGCTTTGGCGGCGGCCGGGCTGGTGTCGCTGGCGGTGGCCGGCGGGCTGGACGTGCTCAACCGCCGGATCGGCTTCGACGACATCGCGCAGGGGCGCCCGATGTTCTACAACGCGATCGGCGCGGCCTGCTGCAACGCCGGTCGCCTCCAGGAGGCCGCTGACTACTACCGGCGGGCGCTGAATCTCCAGCCCGATTATCCCGAGGCGCGCGCCAATCTGGGCGACGTACTGGCCCGCCTGGGGCGCAGTGCGGATGCACTGATGCTGCTGCGCCAGGCGGTCGCCGCCCGGCCCGACGACGCCCAGGCCCGCGATGCGCTCGGGCGGGCACTGGCGGCGGCGGGGCGCGTGGACGAGGCGCTGGAGTGTTTTCGCACGGCGGTGCGGCTCAACCCCGAGCTGCCCGAACTGCGCGTCAACCTGGGCAACGCGCTGCTGCTCAAGGAGGACATCGACGGGGCGATCGCCGCCTATCGCGCCGCGCTCGAGCTGAACCCGGCCTACACGATTGCCGAGCACAACCTGGCGCTGGCGCTGGCGCGCGCCGGACGTCACCGCGAGGCGCTGGAGCATTACGAAGTCGTGCGCCGGCGGGAGCCCGGCTCGTCGCGCGTGTTGCTGGAGATGCTGGAGTCGCAGCGGGCCTGCGGCGATGCGGCGGGCTTCGTGAAGACGCTGCGGCGCCTGCACGAATTGACGCCCGAGGATCGTGCGATCACCAACAACCTGGCCTGGTATCTGGCCACCTTGCCCGGGCTCGATCAGCGGGATCGCCAGGAGGCGCTCGCCCTGGCCGAGCGCAACGTCGCCGACCAGGACGACCCGCCGGCCGATCGACTGGACACGCTGGCGGCCGCCGCGGCGGCGACCGGGGATTTCGCCCGCGCCGTCGAGGTACTCGAGCGGGCCATAGCCGCGGCCCAGCAGCAGGGCGACCAGCAGGCGGTGCGCGAGTATCGCGCGCGGCTCGAGCTGTATGAGTCGCGCCGGGCGTACGTCGAACCGCTGGTGCCGGCGTCCAATCCTTGACGATTGCTGTGCCAGGCGCGTCGAGAAGACCCGCGACGCCGGGCGCCGCGGGTCGTGAGTTCCTGTGCCGTCGAGCGGCTCGGTCGGGGCCGGGAAGGCCGCTCAGCGGTGACTTGCGAACGTTCCAGACAGCAGGTCGCCGAGGGCCACCTGGTCGCCGGGTTGGACGCTCTGGGGGAAGTTGTCGGGCAGCGGCTGGACGCCGGGGCCGGGCTGGCTGTCGAAATGCACCTCGGCGTAGCCCGAAGAGCCGACCGTGATCGTGGCCACCTCGACGCCGTTGATCAGCAGTGCATAGCTGCCGGCCGGGACGCGATAGGCCTCGAAGTCGAAGGCCCGGCGGCCGTTGTCCTCGAAGTACTCGGCCTCGCCGTAGGCCGAGCCGGCGCCGTCCAGACGAGCGTAGACATAGGACATGTGACCGTGCTCGGAGTAGTCGTCGTCCCAGTCACCGTCGTCGTCGTAGTAGCCGTCACCGTCCCAATGGCCGTCGTAATCGTCATCCCAGTAGTCGCCGGAGTCGCCGTCCCACCTGTCGTGCCCGCCCCAGTGACCGTCATCGCGCCAGCCACCGCTGTTGGGATCGAACGAACCGTCGAAGTTGGACCAGAAGCCGTCGCCCGACATCATGCCGCTGGTCAAGGCGTCGATCAGACCGGCGAGGCTGCTGTCGGTGAGGGGGAACGACCCGGCACAACCCCAGCTACCGGCCAGGACCGCCACCAAAACCAGACCCGCCCCCAACTGCTGACAACGATTGGCTCTGCGCATGGTGCTTCCCTTTCTCTTGTCGTGGACGATGTGTGGTTCTCGACCCGCCCCCGGACTTTCCAACCGGGAATTATTCAATTCGCAGCCCGCGGGACAATAAGAATCTTGTGCACCAATCGGCGTATCATGCAGTGTGCTTTGTGGGGAGAGTTTTTATCGGTCACCTGGCCTCGGGGACAGTTGGTAACCGTCGGCCAGCGTCCGATATTGATCGGCACGCCGCGACGCGGAATCAGACCCGCGCCGGCTCGATCACGCCGTCTTCCATCTCGCAGATCACGTCGAACACGTCGAGCGCGCGCTGGTCGTGCGTGACCACCACCACGCCGGCGCCGTGCTCGTGGGCCACCCGGGCGAACAGCTCCATGACCTGCCGGCCGCGGTGGCTGTCGAGGGCGGCCGTCGGCTCGTCCGCCAGGATCACGCTCGGTTCGTTGGCC
>CAZRSM010000521.1:0-2329 GCA_964602755.1 uncultured Planctomycetales bacterium | reverse complement strand
TCGCCGCGGCAGTTGTACCAGCAGTCGCTGCAGGTGCGCGGCGCAGGGTCGGCCCGCAGGGCGCGGACGATTTTCTCCGGCGGATCGGTGTGCAGGTTGGCCACCGGACGGTCGCGGTATTCGACGCAGACGGCGATGTCGCCGCGCGAGTCGATGTTGAAGAAGCGCCGCCCGGCCTTGCAGCCCGGCACGCCGCCGTTGAGGGCCTGGTCGAAGCGGGCCAGGAAGTAGGGGTTGGACAGGAAGTTGGCATACCGGCGGCGCAGGTCGAGCAGCCGCGTGCTGGTCTGCATCCTGGTGCAGCGGTAGCGCGGGTTGTTGGTCTTCTTGATGCTGTAGGGCTGGACCATGAAGTACGCCCCCCAGCGGGCGGCCATCCTGATCATGTTCTCGATCTGGTCGAGGTTGTCCTCCATCAGCACGCACATCCAGTTGACGCGCTGCCACTTGTAGCGCCGCGCGCGGCTGAAGTACTCGATGGCCGCCAGGGCGCGCTCGAACGCGCCGGCCACGCCGCGTTTGCGGTCGTGCTGCTCGGCGTTGTCGTAGTCGATGCTGATCGAGACGCCCCACAAGCCGGCGGCGAACAGCTCCTCGGCCAGTTCGGGCGTGACGAACCAGCCGTTGGTGGTCAGGAAGGGGAAGTGGTAGCGCCCGACGGCGCGGACGATGTCGACGATGTCGGGTCGGATCAGCGGCTCGCCGCCGGCCAGCGAGACCAGGATGGTTCCCCAGCTAGCCAGCTTGGCCGCGCCTTCTTCGAACTGTTCGAGGGTGGTTTCGGGTTCATCGCCGGCGGGGTCGCACCAGTAGTAACAGAAGCGGCAGCGCAGGTTGCAGCGGTAGTTGACCTGCCAGGCGCACCAGACCGGCTTGAAGCCGGCCCAGGCCCGCGCCAGATGTACTTTCTTGCCGATCGTCGAACGCGCCAAACACGCTCTCCTGTAAGCCGGCAGGCGGCCCGGGTATGCGGCCCGCTGGCCGGCGGTTGTGTTGCAGGCCCCCCGTAACCGACGGCCCCCAAGAGTATAGTGGACAACGCCGCCGGGCCACCAGTCGCGCAAGACACGCGGCGGGCGCCTGGGATTGGGGTGGTTCCTGGGGTATAAAACCACCACCAACCGACCGGGTGGCGGTCGTGGAAACCCTCTTTCCTAAGGACGATCGGAGTAGCGCAAATGGGCACCATCACCGAGAAGATCGCCCGCTGGGCCTGCGACCTCGAGTACGAACACCTCACCGCCGACGCGATCGACGCCGCCAAGCGGTTTCTCTACGACACCATCGGCTGCGCGCTGGGTGGCTCGCAGGTACACGATTGCCGCATCTTCCTCGAACACTACCGCGACCTGGACCAGGGCGGCCCGTGCACCATCATCGGCTCCGGCGACCAGATGAACGTCGTGGCCGCCAGCATGCTCAATGCGCTGATGGTGCGGGCCATGGACTACAACGACATCTACTGGAAGCAGGATCCTTCTCACCCCTCCGACCTGATCGCCGCGCCGCTGGCCATCGCCGAGTGGAAGAAGCTCCACGGCAAGGCCCTGATCCTGGGCATCGTGCTGGGCTACGACATCACCATGCGGCTGTGCCACATTGCCGTGCCGGGCATCCGCGAGCGCGGCTGGCACCACGCCACGCTGATGGCCTACGCCGCGCCGGTGGTGGCGGCGCGCATGCTGGGACTGAACTGGGAGCAGACGCAGCACGCCATCGGCATTTGCGCCTGCCATCGCTTCACGCTGGGATGTGCCGTGGCGGGCAAGCTCACCATGATGAAGAACACCGTCAGCCCCATGTCGACGCGTGACGGTGTCGAAGCGGCCCTGCTGGCCGCCCGCGGCTACACCGGCCCCGAAGGCGTCATCGAGGGCAAGGAGGGCATGGAGCACTGCCTGGGGCCCGAGTGGGACTACAGTTGGATCACCGACAACCTGGGCGACCGCTTCATGATCACCGACTGCGGCATGAAGTCGTTCCCGGTCGAGGCCCTGATGCACTCACCGCTCTCGGCCACCCTCGATCTGATCAAGGAGCACAACCTCAAGGCCGAAGACGTCGAGGAGGTGCTGATCGAGTCGATCGCCCGCGCCGCCGACATTCTCTCTGACCCGGCCAAGTACGACCCCCAGAGCAAGGAATCGGCCGACCACAGCCTGCCGTATGCCATCGCGGCGGCGCTGGCCGAGGGGCGCGTCACGCCGCTGGAGTTCACCGACGAGAAGCTGTGGGACCAGCGCCTGCGGGCCCAGATGAAAAAGGTCAAGGTCGTGGCCAACGAACAGTTCGAGCAGGCCTTTCCGGCCAGGCAGTGCACGCGCGTCAC
>CAZRSM010000520.1:0-3511 GCA_964602755.1 uncultured Planctomycetales bacterium | reverse complement strand
CGTTGAGGTCGCTGGTGGCGAAGTTGCCGCTGTCGAGCAGCACCAGCGGGCGCAGGTCGGGCGGGATCACCGGAATGACCTCGAGCACCATCCACTGCGGCTCGTTGCCGCTGTGGCGCAGGGCCTCGATCAGCTTGAGGCGGTTCGAGAGGTCCTTGATCTTCTGCTTGCTGTTGGTCTTCTTGAGCTTGTCGTGCAGCTCGGCCGAGACCTGCTCGAGGTCCATGCGCATCAGCAGCTCGCGGATGGCCTCGGCGCCCATCACGGCCCGAAAACCGGTGTCGCCGTACTCCTCCATGGCCCGGCGATATTCTTCCTCGGTCAGCAGCTGCTTCTCTTCGAGCTTGGAGGCGCCGGGATCGACCACCACGTATTCCTGGAAGTAGATGATCTTCTCGAGGCTGGTGGTCTTGATGTCCAGCAGCGTACCCAGGCGGCTGGGCATGGACTTGAAGAACCAGATGTGCACCACCGGGGCGGCGAGGTTGATATGCCCCATGCGCTTGCGGCGCACGCGGCTGTGCGTCACCTTCACGCCGCAGCGGTCACAGATCATGCCCTTGTACTTGACGCCGCGGAACTTGCCGCAGAAGCATTCCCAGTCGCGCTCGGGGCCGAAGATGCGCTCGCAGAACAGCCCGTCTTTTTCGGCGCGGTAGGTGCGGTAGTTGATGGTCTCGGGTTTCTTGACCTCGCCGAAGGACCAGGCCCGGATATCGTTGGGCGAAGCCAGGCTGATGCGAACGGCGGTAAAGTCGTTGATGCGATCGTAAACCGTATCGGCCATCGTCGATTCAGTCCTCTCGTGCTACGGGTTGGGAATCTGGTCGTCGGCCTTCATGGTCAGGCCGACCAGACCGCCTTGCCGCTTGAAGCCCAGTTCTTCACAAAAGTCGACCTCGGTCCCCCAGGCCAGCACGTCGATGCGCTTGGCGCCGGCGGCGAACAGGGCCGCCAGCACCCGGCGGGCCATCTCGGCCGCGATGCCGTGGGTGTCGTGCTCGATGCGGCCGTCGGTACGCGTGACCGCCGCCGGTCCCTGCCAGGCCGGGTCGAGCTTGCATTCGGCCAGATAGCCGCGCAGCCCGTCGCACAGACCGCGGGCGATGCCGATCAGCTCGCCGTCGACGCGGGCGGTGACGAAGGCCACGCTGTTGTCGATCATCCGCTTGACCTGTTCGGGCCGGGCGGCGATGTCGTGCTTGAGCCGGGCGTAGAAGCGCACCAGCTCCTCGGGACCGACGTCATCGACAGTCCCGTAGGTCACGCGCGTCGGATCTACGCTGCTGCTCATCTCGTCACCGCCTGGCCGCCGGCCGGCTAGAACAGTTTGCGTTTCTCGAGCTGGATGTTCAGGCCCAGCCCGCGAATCTCGTTGCACAACACGTCGAACGACACCGGCGTACCGGCATTGAGCGTGTTGGTGCCCTTGACCATCGACTCGTAGATTTTGGTGCGACCCTCCACGTCGTCGCTCTTGACCGTGAGCAGTTCCTGGAGGATGTAGGCCGCGCCGTAGGCCTCCAGGCCCCAGACCTCCATCTCGCCGAAGCGCTGGCCGCCGGTGCGGGCCTTGCCGCCCAGCGGCTGCTGGGTGATCAGGCTGTAGGGGCCGGTCGAGCGGGCGTGGATCTTGTCATCGACCAGGTGGTGCAGCTTGAGCAGGTACATGTAGCCCACCGTCACCGGCTGGTCGAACGGCTCGCCGGTCCGGCCGTCGTACAGCGTGGTCTTGCCCGAGGGCGGCATCTCGACCAGCAGCTCGCGCGTGCGGCCGGCCTGCTGGATGACCGCGACGTCGCTGCTGCGCTGCCGCACCTTCTCGTTGGCCAGCTCGATGCACCTGGCGATCTGCTCCTCGGTGGCGCCGTCGAAGACCGGCGATACCACCTGCCAGCCCAGCACCGCCGCGGCCCAGCCCAGGTGCGTCTCCAGGATCTGGCCCACGTTCATGCGGCTGGGCACGCCCAGCGGGTTGAGGCAGATGTCGACCGGCGTGCCGTCTTCGAGGAAGGGCATGTCCTCTTCGGGCATGATGCGGGCGATGACGCCCTTGTTGCCGTGCCGGCCGGCCATCTTGTCGCCCACCGAGAGGGTCCGCTTGGTGGCGATGTAGACCTTGACCATCTCGAGCACGCCACTGGGCAGCTCGTCGCCGCGCTTCATGTGGGCCAGCCGCCGCTGGCACTCTTTTTCGATGTTCTCGATCTTGGGCCAGTACTGCTGGTAGACCTTTTCGGCCTCGGGGCGCCTGGCGGCCGGCTTGACCCACTTGAGGTCGAAGTTCTCGATCTGTTCGAGGATGACCTCGGGGTTCTCGCTGCGGCCGATCTTCTGGCGCGTGCTGGGGTCGACGATGACCTGACCGACCACCTCCTCCATGGCCTGGCACATGCGCTTGTAGAGGGCGATACGCCGCTGGTCGCACTCCTCCTTGTAGGCCTTCATCTCGGCCTCGACCTGCTTCTTCTGCTCCTCGGTCAGGTGAGTGCGCCGCGAGAAGTGCCGGCTGCCGATGACGATGCCCTCCTGGCCGGCGGGCAGCTCGAGCGAGTCGTTTTTGACGTCCTCGCCGCTGCGGCCGAAGATGGCGTGCAGCAGTTTTTCCTCGGGGCTGAGCTCGGTCTTGCTCTTGGGCGAGACCTTGCCGACCAGGATGTCGCCCGGGCCGACGCGCGTGCCGGTGCGCACGATGCCGCGCTCGTCGAGGTTGGCCAGCGCCCGCTCGGAAACGTTGGGGATGTCGCGCGTGAACTCCTCGCGCCCCAGCTTGGTCTCGCGGATCTCGACCTCGTGCGACTCGATGTGAATGCTGGTGAAGGCGTCTTCCTTGACCAGCCGCTCGGAAATCAGGATGGCGTCCTCGAAGTTGTAGCCGTCGAAGGTCATGAACGCCACCAGCGTGTTGCGCCCCAGGGCCAACTCGCCGTGGTGCGTCGAAGCGCCGTCGGCGATGATCTCGCCGGCCCTGACGCGCTGGCCGAGGCGCACGATGGGCTTCTGGTTCAGGCAGGTGCGCTCGTTGAGACCCACGAACTTGCGCAGCTCGTACTCGTCGGTATCGTCGATCACGATGCGCCGCGCGTCGACGTAGGTCACCTTGCCGCCCTTGCGGGCCCGCACCACCATGCCGCTGTTCTCGGCCACCGCCCGCTCCATGCCGGTGGCGATGATCGGCGGATCGGTCTTGACCAGCGGCACCGCCTGGCGCTGCATGTTCGATCCCATCAGCGCCCGGTTGGCGTCGTCGTGCTCGAGGAACGGAATCAGCGAGGCCGACACGCCGACCGTCTGCTTGGGCGAGATGTCGACGTAATCGATCTCGTTCCTGTTGACCTGCTTGAGGTCGCCGTGCTGCCGGGCCAGCAGCGTGCCGTCACGCAGCTTGGCGGCGCGGCGCTGGACGCCGTGGCCCTTCTTCCAGCGCGCCACGTACTCGTCCTTGGGCACCACTTCGGGCAGCTCGTCGCGGGCCCGCTGAGCCTCGAGCACGTCGGGCGGCGCCAGCGTG
>CAZRSM010000519.1:0-2437 GCA_964602755.1 uncultured Planctomycetales bacterium | reverse complement strand
CCACGGCGTTGTAGCCAGTGCTTACGCGGCACGTTTACGCCGGCATCGAGACGCTGGAAGAGCACGTCTGCTGCGACGTGTCGGCTCCTGGCGGCCAGTGCGCCGCCCCGAGCGGCTTCGCGCTGGCGCGCGAGTTCGTCTGGGGCGATCGGTTCCCCGAGCCGCTGGCGATGATCGACCACACCGATGCCGGCGATATCCCGGCGACCGGCCAGCCCGGCGGCGGGCCGGAGGTGCTGCACTACCTGCACGACACGCTGGGCAGCGTCGTCGCGCTGGCGGATGCAAGTGGGCAGGTCGTCGAGCGTTACACGTACGAGCCCTACGGCGAGACGATCATCGAGCAGACCGACCCGGCCACCGGCCAGCCGTTGCGCGACCCGCAGACCGGCCAGCCCACCGGCCGCCTCTCCGCCAGCCGCTACGGCAACCCCTTCGGCTGGACCGTCCAGCGCTACGACGCCGGCGTCGGCTTGTACCACTTCCTGTTCCGCAGCTACTCGCCACACCTGGGACGCTGGTTGCAACGGGATCCACTCGGTTACGTTGGCGACATAAGCCTGTACCAATATCTGGTTTCAATGCCAACGTACTGGATCGATCCTGACGGCCTGGGGCCGTGCGACAAACTGCGAAAGAAACTAGGTGAGCTGCAGGCCCAGCGATCCAAGACGCTGGGGACCATCGCGCACCACGAAGCCACCATCCTTGCGCTGAAGTCCAAGATCGCCAACCTCCACCGCAAGATCCTTCAGCGAGAACGCGATCTGCGCCGCAACCCGAGGGGCCTTCCGGAAAGCGCGCCTGGTGATGACAAGAACCCGCGCCTTAGTCGCAGAGGACATCGCCGGCTCATTGCGCAGGATCGGGCAGCACTGAGACGAGCGGAACGGAGGTTGCGCAAGCAGGAACAGGATCTGAATCGAGCCAAGAGCAAGCTGGCGACACTGAATGCGGAGATAGCCAGTGTTACGGCCGCGTTGGCTGCTTGCGAGAAGGCCGAGAAGGAGGCAAAAAAGAAGACCGCAAAGAAGGTCGCCAAGAAGATCGCGAAGAAGGGAGTGAAGACCGCCGCCAGCAAGCTCCCAATTGTCGGAGTATGCTTCTTCGTATACGATTGGCATGAGGGCGGGTTCTGCTACGCGGTGAACGAAGCGTGCTGGCCGGTCAGTGAGCTTTGGAACTTAACTTCTCGTTTCGTCGCGTAGGCGAGCTCGAATGGCGGACGAGCAATGAGCGAATGGGGACGTGCGGAGAAGCTCGAGGGCCTGTACGTCTGCGTCGGCATGGGCCGCGTCGATGTCCTGGAAGAAGCCCTGCGCGAGGGCTACGACTTCCGGGCGGAACTGTACAACGGCGAATCCGTGGTCACCGTGGCCGCGGAGCATGGCCTGTTCACCCTGAGGCGCGTCTATGAACTCCTCAAGACCGTGGATGTCCCTGATGATCTGGGGTACACGGCCCTGCTGAGCGCGGTGTGTTGCAACGAAGCGGATCAGGTGGCCGCGTTGCTGGAGTTGGGCGCGTCAACCGAGCACCGCTGCACGACCGGGCAGAACGCTTTGCACTTCGCCGCTGCCGACCCGGAGGGTGGCCCGATCGCGCGTCTCTTGGCCCGATATGCCTCTTTGAGCGCCCTGTTGGCGCACGACACCGACCTCTGCGGGGACACGCCGATCACGCTCGCAGCCGACAAGGGACACCTGGAACAGGCTTCCGTCTACTGCGACCGCTTGATCGAACTAGGTGGTCCGCTGGACCTGAAGGTCGGCCCCAAGACCTCGCCTGTTTGCTATTACCTGAAGCGGGCCGGCGCACACGATCTCGTCGAGAAGCTGCTCGAGGCAGGTGCGACGCCGAACTATGAACCGGGTATAAAGGCGGATTCTGTTCTGCCCTCGAGGAGACCTGTTGACCCGTCAGCGAGCAGTGGAAGTGACCTTGTCGTTTCGCGCTACAGGGGCGAGAATGGTGGACGAGCAATGAGCGAATGGGGACGTGAGGAGAAGCTCGAGGGCCTGTACGTCTGCGTCGGCGTGGGTCGCGTCGACGTCCTGGAAGAGGCCCTGCGCGAGGGCTATGACTTTCGGACAGAACTGTATAATGATCGAAGTATCGTTTCGACCGCCGCCGAGCATGGCCCGCAAACTCTAAGACGGGTCTATGAACTCCTCAAGACCGTGGATGTTCCTGATGATCTGGGGTACACGGCTCTGCTGAGCGCGGTATGTTGCAACGAAGCGGATGAGGTCGCAGCGTTGCTGGAGCTGGGCGCGTCAACCGAGCACCGCTGCACGACCGGGCAGAACGCTTTGCACTTCGCCGCTGCCGACCCGGAGGGCGGCCCGATCGCGCGTGTCTTGGCCCGATATGCCTCTTTGAGCGCCCTGTTGGCGCACGACACCGACCTCTGCGGGGACACGCCGATCACGCTCGC
>CAZRSM010000518.1:0-5284 GCA_964602755.1 uncultured Planctomycetales bacterium | reverse complement strand
CCTACCCCTTCGGCGCTGGCACATATCGCTTATCGGGAAGACCCCGGGGCCGACGAGTGGGCCGCAGTGCGGCGGTTCGAGGCCCGCATGGACAAGGGCCTGAGTGCCGCAGACCTGGTCGCCGCGTTCGAGCAGCACGCTTCGATGGAGCCTGCGGATCTCGTAATCAGACGCAAGATCGCCACGGAACTCGGATTCGCGGGGGAGCCGGCCACCGCCCGCGAGGCCCTGCTGCGCCTGCTGCCGCTCGAACCGGATCCGTCGATCAGGATGTACCTGGCGTTCTCGCTGAGCGAAGTGTGCCCTGCCGGCGACGAGGAGGCTGCGAGTCTGCTTGAAGACCTGGCTTCGAGCGAAACCAACGTGCTCCGCGTGCGGCCGATGCTGGAATACCTGGCCTTCTACATCCGCACCGGCGAGGAAGACGCCGAGAAGATGCCGGCTCCCGCCGAACGGGGGAACTGACGCCGGTTGGCGCGATCTGCTCGCCCTCCCGGATGACGCGGGGCGGATTATAGGACCATCGCTCACTCCTCCCGCGGATCGAGCTGCGAGAGATCAGGCTCGACGGTGGTCTGGCCCTTGCGGCGGCGCTTCTGCTTGCCGGCGGCGCGCGGCGGCCTGCGGCCGGCGCGCACTTCCTCCTCGAAGGCCTGCTTGCGCCGCAGAATGTGGTGATAGTGCTGGCCGAAACGGTGGGCCTCGTCGCGCACCTGCTGAAGCAGCCGCAGGGCGGGGTCGTTGCGCGGCAGTTGCAGCGGCTGGCTGCGGGCCTGCACGTAGACCCATTCGTGGCGCTTGGCCAGCGAGATGACCATCGGCGGCTTGCGGGCCTCGCCGGCGTCGGCTTCGACCGCCCGCCGCATCTGCTCGAAGGCCTCCAGCGCGGCGTGCAACTGTCCCAGCCCGCCGTCGATCAGGATCACGTCGGGATAAAGCTCTTCGGCGATGGCGGCGTAGCGATAGCGCCGGGCCAGCACCTCGCGGATCATGGCGTAGTCGTCGACGCCGGCGACGGTCTTGATCTTGTAGCGCCGATAGCCGCTCTTGAGGGGCTTGCCGTCGATGAAACACACCAGGGCGCCCACCGAGGCCTCGCCGTGCAGGGTGGCGATGTCGACGCCCTCGATGATGCGCGGCGGCCGCGGCAGGTCGAGCAGTTGCTGGAGTCGTTCCAGTCCGGCCCGGGGGTCGATGTAGAACACTTCGGGCTGCACGTCGGTTTCGACGTCGCCGGACAGCGAGAGCGACTGAATGGCCTTGATACGGTCGCGCAGCAGGGCGGCGTCTTCGTAGCGTCGCTGGGCGGCGGCCTGCTGCATCTCGCGCGTCATCTGCTTGAGCAGCGTGCTGCGCTTGGAGCGCAGCAGCCGCAGCAGGCGGCGAATGTCGGCGCGATAGGCCTGTTTGTCGACCAGGTCGGCGCAGGGGGCCGAGCAGCGGTCGATGGCATGCAGCAGACACGGTCTGAAGAAGCGGCGTTTGTCGTCGTCGGCCCGGATGTCCAGCTCGCAGGTGCGGAACTTGAAGACGCGCTGCAAGGCGTTGACCGCGTCGCGCAGACTGGCGGCGCTGGTGAACGGGCCGAACAGGCGGCTGCCCTTGAGCCGCGGCTTGCGGGTCACGTAGACGCCGGGAAAGTCATCGCAGAGCGTGACTTCGAGGTAAGGGAAGGTCTTGTCGTCCTTGAGGCGCTCGTTGTAGGGCGGCTGGATGTCTTTGATGAGGCGGTTTTCGGTCAGCAGGGCATCGACTTCGGTCTCGCAGTCGAGGAAGTCGATGTCCTCGACCAGGGCGGCCATGTGGGCGATCTCGGGGCCGCGGGTGGCCAGCAGGTCGGCCGAGTCCTGGAAATAGCTGGCCACGCGGGCGCGCAGGTCGCGGGCCTTGCCCACGTACAGCACGCGGCCGTCGGCGTCCTTCATCAGATAGACGCCCGGCGACTTGGGGAAGTGGGCGATCTTTTCGCGCAAGCGGCTGATACGTTCGTCGTGGTTGCGTTTCATCCGAGCTGATTATAGTCGCGGCGGGACAGGTCGCGGACGACGTCGCGCTAATCGTCGGTGGTACGTCGGCGTCTGTGGGCAGAGTTTGGCCGCGTATTTTTTAGGACTTGCCAGCCGGGCGGCCAGCCGCTACAAATTGCGGCGAGGCTACGGGGTTGTTGTCCATCGCGGGGTGCTGGCGCATGATCCGTACGTAGTGCGGGTAGTGCGCCGAATGGTCGAGACGGTGTTCAGGAGAGACGAACCGTGGAAGAGTATCAGAGACTGAGGAAACTGGTGGAAGAAGTGGCTGAGGACGTTTACAAGGCCGAAGGCGGCAACAAGGCCGCCGGCACACGCGTCCGCAAGACCATGCAGGAGATCAAGAACGTCGCCCAGGAGGTGCGCAAGCGCATCCTCGAGATTCGCGAGGCCGAGGAGTCGCAGCCCTAGCCGCGCGCCGGCACGGTGTGTCGCGGATGCCGACAGGCCCCGTAAACCAAGAGCTACGACGCCATGCCACCACCTGCCATCATGGACCCCGCAGTGCTTGACCTGACCAATCTCGTCGCCGACCGCGAGGAGATCATGCGGGTCAACCCCCACCGCCACGAGTTCCAGTTGCTGGATGCCATAGTCTATTGCGACCCGGAAAAGCAGATCTTCGCCGGCTATCACGACGTGCGCGAAGACGCCTTCTGGGTGCGGGGACACATTCCCGGGCGGCCGTTGTTTCCGGGCGTGCTGATGATCGAGGCGGCCGCTCAACTGGCCAGCTACCTGACGCACAAGCTGCTCGACATGGAGGGGTTCATCGGATTTGCGGGGGTCAACAACGTCAAGTTCCGCGGAACCGTGGCCCCGCCGGCCCGCTTTATCATCGTGGGCCGCGGCAAGCAGATCCGGCGGAGACGAACGGTCTGCGAGACGCAGGGCTTCGTCGACGGGACGATGGTTTTCGAGGCCGAGATCACGGGCATGCCGGTCTGAGCCGGCCTGGTGCCGGCGCGGCCCATCGCTGGTGTGGCGGTGATGACCGCACATGATGACATCGCGGCAGCGCTCGCGCTGTTGCCCGAGAACCACAGCTGGCCGGATCGCCCCCAAGCGGACGATCTGGCCAACTTGCCCAACACGCCCGCCGTCTTCCTGCTGACAGACGCTCAGCAGCGCCCCGTGCAACTGCTCACCACGCGGCAGCTCAAACGCCTGGCGGCCTCGCGCCTGCTGGCAGCGTCCCGGCAACGTTCCACCCGGGCCGACCTGGCGGCCATCGTGCGCCACCTGCACTGGCGCAGCGTGCACTCCCCGTTCGAGGCCCGCTGGTACTACTACCGCCTGGCGCGGCTGCTCTACCCGGACGACTATCGCAAGCGCATCGGCTTCGGGCCTGCGTGGTTTCTGCACGTCGATTTCGCCTGCCGCCCGGCGGCGCAGATCGACATCAGCGAACGCATCTGGACCCGGGCCGGCTCGTTCCTGGGACCGTGGCCTACGCAGCGGGCGGCGCGCGACGCGTGCCAGACGCTGATCGACCTGTTCGAATTGTGCCGCGAGCCGGAACAACTCAGGCGCGTGCCGCACGGTCGGCGGTGTTCGTATGCCGACATGGGACGCTGCGACGCGCCGTGCGACGGCTCGGTGCCGACCAGCGCCTACGCCGAGCGCGTCGCGCGGGCCTGGCGCTTTGCCGCCGGCGAGTGTGAGCCGCTGATCGTCGAATTGGAGCAGCGCATGCGCCGCGCGGCCCGGGAGCTGCGGTTCGAGCAGGCCGCGGTGCTCAAGCAGCAGCTCGAGCAGGCCCGCCAGTGGCAACGTCGCTGGGCCGGCCGCGTCGTGTCGGCCGAGCAGATGGCCTGGCTGCTGGTCGTGCCCGCCGCGCGCCGCAAGGCGGTCAAGCCGTTCGTCTTTCGCTGTGGCGAGCTGCGCGAGGGGCCGCTGATCCAGCATCGCCGCTTGCCCGGCGAGCTGACCAGGTGGGCCGCCGACACTTTGTCAGCGCCGCCGGGCGAACTGGACGCTGTTGTGCGCATGGAGCAGACCTGGCTGGTGGCACACTTCATCGAGCACCGTGATTCGGAGGGCGCCCTAGTGCTGCGACTCGAAGGCGGCAAGCTGCCAGCCGGGCTGGCCGGCCGGCTGGCCGAAAAGTGGCCCACTGGCCGCGGCGCTGGCCCGGCCGACGACCGCGCGTCACAATCAGCCTCGCCATGACCACGCCGCGACGCATCTACGAAGACGACCGTCCGCCCGACCGGCTGCTGCGCTACTACACCGCGGCCGCAGTGGTGGCGGGCCTGACGCTGCGGATCATGTTGCCGTGGCCGCTGGCGCCGTGGGTTGCCGTGGGGCTGCTGGTGCTGAGCACCCTGGCGGTCACGACGGCGTGCTTCTACCACCTGCGCTACGCCAACCCGGATCGGCTCGCGGTGCTGGCCTGGGCTTCGCTGGCCAACGGGGCCGGTCTGACGGTCTGCGTCTTCCCGGCCGGCGGTGTGGGCGTGACGGTCGCCGAGGCGGCTTTCGGGATCGGCCTGGCGTTGGCGGCCGGCACTTTTCTTTTGGGCGTGGCGTGGATGCCGCTGGTTGAGCGCTGGCTGCGGCAGCGGCGGGTGTTCGTCAGCGCCGGGCTGTGTCCGCGGTGCGGCTACGACCTGACCGGCAGCCCGGCGGGGCGCTGCCCGGAGTGCGGGTGGCGGAGCCGGCCGGGCGGTTCTGGCGACATCGGTGGAAGGGCGATATGACGACAGCGGCCATCCCGCCCGGGGGGCGCCGCAGCCCAGATGGGAACCGCCACCAAGCGGGTTCCCGAACTGCGGCGATCCGAGCCAACTGGCGAGGTCTCAGCAGTTCGTACCGAAATTGGCCAGCAGGATCGACAGATCGACGAGGTCCACATCGCCGTCGCCGTCGAGGTCGCCGTCCTGGGGCTGGGCGTTGTTCATCCCGTAGTTGGCCAGCAGGATCGACATGTCGGCCAGATCGACGGTCCCGTCGCCATTGAGGTCGCCCGGGCACGGCTCGCACTCATCGGGGATGCCGTTGCCGTTGGTGTCCTGCGAGGTGCCGTTGGCGATGTCGCAGTCGTCGGGGACGGTGTTGTTGTTGCAATCCTGGCTCGTGCCGTTGGTCAGGTCGCATATGTCCGGGTGCCCGTTCTCGTTGCAATCCGGGCCTCCGACGGCGAATAGGTATACGGCGCCGGCGTCGGTGCCGTGGATGTTATCGTCTCCTGGAGCGCCCAAGGCGGCGATGCCGGACAAGATATCGACCGAAGCACCGACCCGGTCAAAAGCCCC
>CAZRSM010000517.1:0-2225 GCA_964602755.1 uncultured Planctomycetales bacterium | reverse complement strand
CCACGACAGAACAGCTCCTTTCGCGTCACTCGCCGCGACCGTCGGCCGCGGCGGACCGCTTTCTACGTCGACGTTCCATCCGCGTCGGCCACCCGCCAGGTCCAGGCGCCGGCAGCGCCGGCGCAGAGCTCGAACACGCCGCGCAGCACCCGTCCGGCCAGCCGACACCGCAGCCGATCGTCCGCGCAGGGCAGGATTTCGGCTTCCCCGCGGTCGATGCGGCGGACCTGACCCTTGTCGCCGCGCAGCGGCCCCTCGTAATCCAGAAACCGCCGCGGATGCGCGAAGATGGCATCGGCGGCGATGGGGCCGCGCTCGACCGCCGGGTCTGCGGCCAGGCGCCAGGTGGCCAGCTCACCGCGCCCTGGCAGTTCGATCATGAAGTCCCAGTGCACGTCTTTCCCGCGGCGATGTTCCAGCAATACGAACACAGACGTCAAGTCTGGCGGCAAGCCGCCGGCCTGGCAACGCCCGCCGAGCGGCAAAAAAACGCCGTCGCCGTGCGCACGGTCGCCCGGGCGCGGGGCCGGGAGTGTGACAAAAAAGTGGAAGCGATGCGCCGGCGCGTACATAATGGGCCGCAACGATTCAGCGGTCGGAGCCGGCGCGAATGTAACGTCGGCAGTTCTCGATTCCGCCGGCCGGCCCACGGGGTGCATTCCGCATGAGCGTGGTGCCCATGCAACCGGTAGTGGTCGGGCGGGCGCCGGCTGTCCGGAACCGGCCGACCGCGCACCGCGGCCGGATCGAGCCCCCGGGCGAAGCGCAACGAGAGGTTGACCCATGATCCGCAGGCTTGCAGGTATCCTGGTGCTCGCGATGTCCGCCACCCCCGCCACCGTTGAGGCCCTCGACCCGCCGGCGCTGGTGCCGCGACCGGCGGAGCTGCGCAGCGCGCCGGGGGCTTTCACCATCCTGCCGGACACGCCGGTGGCAGTCGTCGGCGATGTCGCCGAGGCGCGCCCCGTGGCCGAGTACCTGGCCGAGCAGTTGGGCAGCGCCGTCGGTGGGCGACTGCCGCTGGTGTCGAGCTCCCGCAGCCTCGCCGTGCCGCCGGTGACGCTGGCGCTCGAAGCGCGCCTGGCCGACAAGCTCGGACCGGAAGGCTACGAGCTGCGCGTCTCGCCCAACTGGATCACGTTGCGGGCCGCCGAGCCGGCCGGCCTGTTCTACGGCGTGCAGACCCTGCGTCAACTGGTCGATCAGGCTCGCCTGGCCGGAGACGCCGTCACCATCCCCGGCCTGCGCATCGTCGACTATCCGCGCTACCGCTGGCGCGGCATGTTGCTCGATTGCGGCCGGCACTTCATGGACAAGCAGTTCGTCAAGCGCTACATCGACCTGCTGGCCTACCACAAGATGAACGTCCTGCACTGGCACCTCACCGAGGACCAGGGCTGGCGGATCGAGATCAAGAAGTATCCCAGACTCACCGAGATCGGCGCCTGGCGCAAGGCCACCCGTGACGACGAGCAACCCCGCAAGGGCGATCTCTACGGCGGCTACTACAGCCAGGACGACGTGCGCGAGATCGTGGCCTACGCCGCCAGCCGCTACGTCACCGTGGTGCCCGAGATCGAGCTGCCGGGCCACTGCATGGCGGCGCTGGCGTCGTACCCCGAGCTGTCGTGCACCGGCGGGCCGTTCGAGGTGCTGAGCCGCTGGGGCATCTCGGCCGACGTCTACTGCGCCGGCAACGACCAGACCTTCGAGTTCCTCGAAAACGTCCTCAGCGAGGTCATCGAGCTGTTCCCGTCGCAGTACATCCACATCGGCGGCGACGAGTGCCTCAAGACGCGCTGGAAGGAGTGCCCCAAGTGCCAGGCCCGCATCAGGGCCGAGGGCCTCAAGGACGAGCAGGAGCTGCAGAGCTACTTCATCCGCCGCATCGAGAAGTTTCTCAATGCCCACGACCGGCGGATCATCGGCTGGGACGAGATTCTCGAAGGCGGCCTCGCACCCAACGCCACCGTCCAGTCGTGGCGCGGCATGCGCGGGGCGGTCGCGGCGGCCACCGCCGGCCACGACGTGATTTCCTCACCCACCAGCCATTGTTACCTGGACTACGCCCAGTACCGCGCGCCGGGCGAGCCGGTCTTCATGGGCTACCTGCCGCTGGAGCGCTGCTACAGCTTCGAGCCGACGCCGACCGAGCTCACGCCCGAGCAGGCCCGGCACGTGCTGGGGCTGGAAGGCAACATGTGGACCGAGCACGCGGCGCAGAA
>CAZRSM010000516.1:0-5382 GCA_964602755.1 uncultured Planctomycetales bacterium | reverse complement strand
GGCGGCCAGGGCCCGGGCGCCCCGTCCACCAGCACCCACCGGGCGTCCAAGGCCCGGGTCAGGGCGGCGGGCCAGTCGGGGATCATCGTCAGGCTGTAAGCGAACAGGATGCCGTCGAATCGGCGGCCGAGTTCCATCCGGGCGGCATCGGCCTCGACCAGCTCGACGTTGGACCAGCCGTGGTGGGCGATGCGGCGGGTGGCGCGTTTGAGCATGTCGGCCGAGAAGTCCAGGCCGACCAGCCGGCCGGCCTGCGGATCGAGATGGCGCAGGATGTAGCGGAAGTTCAGCCCGGTGCCGCAGCCCACCTCGAGCACGCTGGCGTCGGGCCGCAGGGCGAGCCGGGCCACGGCCCGCTTGCGTCCGTGCAGGATGGTCCAGCGCGTCCAGTCGTAGATGTACGCGTGATAGCGATAGAAGCTCTGAACCGCCGAGTCTGACACGGATGGACGTCCTGCCTTGTGGTTTCAGGTGGTCGCAGCCGGCTGCGCCAGCCCGAGATCGCGCCGGTACTGGGCGCCTTCGAAACGGATCTGCGCGACCGCGTCATAGGCCTTCTGCCGGGCCGCTTCGAGCGACTGTGCCAGTGCCGTCACACCCAGCACGCGCCCGCCGGCCGTGACGAGCGTGTCGCCTTCGCGGCACGTGCCGGCGTGGAAGACCAGCAGGTCGTCGCGGTCGGCGTCGGGCAGGCCCGTGATCGGCAGGCCGGTGGGATAGCCGTCGGGATAGCCCGGCGAGGCCATCACCACGCACAGCGCGTGCCGCGGGTCCCAGTCCAGGTCGAGCTGGTCGAGCCGGCCGGCCGTGGCGGCGTCGAAGACCTCGAGCAGGTCGGTCTTGAGCCGGGGCAGGAGCACCTGCGCTTCCGGGTCGCCGAAGCGACAGTTGAACTCGAGCACCTTCGGCCCGGAAGGCGTGAGCATCAGCCCGGCGTAGAGTACGCCGCAGTACTCGATGCCCATGCGCAGCATGGCGTCCACCACGGGCACCAGGATGCGGGCCTCGACGACGTGCATGGTGTCGGCATCGAGGGTGTCGGTCGGTGAGAAGGCGCCCATGCCGCCGGTGTTGGGGCCCTGGTCGCCGTCGAGCAGGCGTTTGTGGTCCTGGGCCGGATCGAGGATGCAGATGGTGTGGCCGGCGACGATGGCGAGCACCGAGACCTCGCGGCCGGCCAGCCGCTCCTCGACCACGATGCGCGCCCCGGCCTCGCCGAAGGCCCGCTCGACCAGCATGCGCTCGGCCACGAGCAGAGCCTCGGACGGGTCGTCGCATACGATCGCCCCCTTGCCCCTGGCCAGCCCGGAAGCCTTGACCACCAGGGCGTGGTCGCGGGTCGAGATGTACTGGCGGGCCAGGTCGTAGTCGTCGGAGACGCGCGCTTCGGCGGTCGGGATGGCGTGCTGCCGCATGAGCTGCTTGGCCCAGGCCTTGTCGGCTTCGAGCCGGGCGGCGGCGGCCGTCGGCCCGAAGACCCGCACGCCGGCCGCCTGGAGCGCATCGGTCACGCCGGCGGCCAGCGGATCTTCCGGTCCGACCACGACCAGGTCGATCTCGTGCTCGCGGGCCGCGGCCAGCACTGCGTCGGTATCGCCGGGGTTGCCGGGCAGGTTGGTGCCCAGCAGGGCGGTGCCGGCGTTGCCGGGCAGGGCGAACAGGCGCCCCAGGCGCCGCGAACGGGACAGCCCGTGACAGAGGGCGTGTTCGCGTCCGCCAGAGCCGAGCACCAGGACGTTGAGTTTGTGGCTCATTTTGCAGAGGCCTTCGCGGATTGCAGTTGCTTGAGTCTGAAGCGGGCCCAGTCGGCCGGCCACTCGTCGCGCGAGAGGTCGACGCAATTGCGGTAGTGCAGGCGGGCCTCACCCGTGCGGCCGGCCTGGCGGGCCAGCTCGCCCATGAAAAACTCCAGGTCGTTACGGTAGGGGGCGGCCAGCTCGGTGATGCGCTCGAGCAGGCCGGCCCACTGCCCCGACCCGCGCACGTTATCGAGCAGCGTCATGCCGATCAACTGCGTGGCCAGCGCCGGGGCGCTGCCGTGCAGGCGGCGCAGCCGGCGATCGGCCGGCAGGCTGCGCAACAGACCGGCCAGCTCGTCGGCGCGGCCGGCGGCCGCCAGGGCGGCGATCTGTTCGAGCCGCACGCGCAGAGCGTCGCGAGGGTCGAGGTCGGGGCGCCCGGCCAGTTGCGCCAGCCGGTCCGCCAGCTTCTCGGGGCCTTCGAGCAGATACTGGCATTCGAGCGTGCGCCACCGGGTATAGGCGTCGATGGGGCCCCGGCTCAGGCCGATGCCGGTGGCCAGCAGGTCGAGGGCCTGCTGAAAACGTCCGCCGGCATAAGCGGCATGGCCCAGACGCAGCCAGCTCACCGGTGGGGCGTCGGCCAGCACGGTGTCGACCCACTCGGCCGGGAAGCGGGCCCGGCGGCGTTGCAGCAGGCGTTCGATCACGATCTCCCGGGCGGCGCGGCCCGCCTCGGCGGCGAAGCTCACCAGCCGCTGGGCCTCGTTCCAGGCGCCGGTCGAGTCGTAGTCGGCCAGCAGCCGTACGATGCGCCGCTGGGCGGCGTAGATGCGGTTCTGTTCGATCAGCCGGTCGATGGCCTCCACGTCGACCCGCAGGATCGAGTCGCCGTAGGAGAGCATCAGTTGCTTGTCGGCCTCGAGCCAGGCGATCAGGGGCGTGCCGACGAAATTGCTCAGCGGCCAGTGGCCGACGGTGCGGGCCGCCTGGTAATCGTGAATGATCAGGTCGCCGTCGCGGCTGCGCACGGTAAGCAGCGGCTGGCGCTGGCTGAAACTCATGGCGCCGGCCGGCGAACGCACACGGAAACGCGTCAGCTCCTTGCGCTCGGCGAACGACCAGACGCGCACCAGGCCGTCGTCGCACCAGGCCGCCAGCACCGACCCGTCGGGCGAGAAGCGCAACATGCGGGCCGGGGCTTCGAGCGTGCGCCACGTCTTGCCGCGCACCACGCGGCGCAGGGTGTTTTTTTCGTTGCGTTGGCGCCGGTCGCGCAGGCTCACGCGCAGCAGCTCGCCGTCGCTGCGCGCCACCAGCACGTCTTCGCTGTCGGGAATGAAGGTCAGGTCGAGGATGTCGGCTCCCGGCAGGGGTACCTCGGCCGCCACGGCCCGCATGGTGCGCTTGCCGCGTCGCGCCGGCGGCACCGCGAGGAAGACCACCGCCTCCTGCGCGGCGGCGGGACGGGCACCGGCCAGGGCGATCAGGCGCCGATTGTCGGAGATCGCCACGGCGTGCACGTTGATCTTGCTGGTACTGCTCCAGCGCAGCGGCGTAAGACCGCGCCGCCCGGGACGCTTGATCCAGATGGCATCGTCGTAAACCACCACCAGCGTGCGGCCGTCGGCGTCGATCGCCAGCGAGAGCTCGTCAGGATCGAAGCCGGTGATCGTCTTGAGCAGGCTCGGGATGATGAAGGCCCGTCGGCGGTGGGGCCCCGCGGCGTGGAAGGGGTGGAGCTGCCCCTCTTCGTCGACCAGCACCCCGCCCTGGCCGCGCCGCGCCACGGCCCAGTCGACCACCCCGCCGGTGATCAGCGGCTCGGCCTGCGGCGAGAAATTGCGCGCCGACCACCGGGTCAGCGAGCCGCGATTGTCGCGCGTCACCAGCATGTCGCCGGCGGCGTTGAGCCGGATCTCCTGCAGCGCGACGTTGCCGACGCGCCAGCGGCGCACCAGCTTGCCGCCGCGATAGACCGCCACGCGCCCGTCGTGGGCGGCCAGGGCGATCACGCCCCCGCCGCGGGCGAAGTCGAGCATGTCCCACTGCTCGCTGGGCAGCAGCATGCGCGTCCAGCTGTCGAGGTTGCCTTCGGCCAGCAGGCGCATGTAGACCCCGTCGGACAGCACTGCCAGCCCCTTGCCGCCCACGAAGCGCACCGACCGGGCCGGCCCGTCGTTGCGGGCGTCCCAGATGCGGCGGGCGCGCAGGCGGCCGTCGCTGGCCACCTCGATCAAGGTGACGCCGCCCTCGGTGACCACTGCCATCTGCATGCCGTCGGGCGAGCGTTGGGGGTTGGCGGTCACGCGGCCGTCGAGGCGGTATTCGGACAGCAGGCGGCCGGTCGAGGTCTGATAGGAGCGCACGCGCGTGGGTTCGACCAGCAGCAGCCCCCAGCCGTCCAGAATGCTGCAGACCGCCAGCGGCTGCGTCGGGCCGGACAGCTCGACGATGCCGGCCGGCTGCAGGTGGCCAGGTTGCCACAGCCGCAGCCACGTGTCGCCGGCCGCCGCCACGCGCCCCGCGGAGTCGATGCTGAGCGCCACCACCCGGCCCGGTGTGGGGTACCAGCCCAGGGCCGCGCCGCTGGCCAGGTCGCGCACGGTGATGGCCGTCGGCGACTCGCACACCGCGGCGGTCACTCCGTCGGCGGAGATGGAGATCGGTCCGTCGCCGTCGACGTGCAGCAGGACGGCATGCTGCTCGCCGGTGGTCAGGTAGTATTGCCGCAGGCCGATGCGGGCTTCGAGCGCATCGGGCGCCTGGCCGAAGGCGTCCCAGTAGGCATCGCGGGCCGCCGCCAGGTCGCCCCGGGCCAGCGCCAGGTCGCCGGCCTGGACCATCTGTTGCAGCAGGGCCAGTTGGCGTTCGCGGGCGGCCTGCTGGGCGAGGCGTTTTTCCAGCTCGGCCCGTTTGCGGGCCTGGCGCTCGCTCAGCTCGGCCTGCAAGGCCCGTTCGGCCCGGTCAGAGGCCAGCGTGCGCAGCCGCTCGGCCTCGGTGCGCAGCTCGCGCTCGGTCTGGTAGCGCACCGCCAGCGTGATGGTGAAGGCCACCAGCAGCGTCAGCAGTACGGCGGCGAAGGCGGTCTGCAGACGGTAGCGCCGCAGCGTCTTGCGCAACACGTACAGGCCGCTGGCGCGCTTGGCCCCGATGGGTTCGCCGGCCAGATAGTGGCGGATGTCGCGGGCCAGCTCGCCGGCGCTCTGGTAACGCCGGGCCGGGTCCTTTTCGAGCGCCTTGAGCAGGATGGTTTCCAGCTCGTCGTCGATCTGGTTGCCGAAGCGCGAACGGCTGCGCAGTTGGCGCGGGCGCTGCGGCTCGTCGTGCGCGATGCGGTTGAGCACCTCGCCCAGCGGGCCGTTGACCAGGTAGGGATAGCGGCCCAGCAGGGCCTCGTAGGCGATCACCCCCAGCGAGTAGACGTCGCTGCGCACGTCCACGTCACGCGCCCCGGCGGCCTGCTCCGGCGACATGTATGCCAGGGTGCCCAGCACCTGTCCGGGCATCGACAACGCCTGGACGGTGGTCTGGGCCGGGTCGTGTTCGCCGCGCAGCTTGGCCAGGCCGAAGTCCAGCACGTGCGGGTTGCCCTGCTCGTCGACCAGGATGTTCGAGGGCTTGAGGTCGCGGTGGATGACGC